>JBBRXK010000019.1:0-12386 GCA_038248465.1 Patescibacteria group bacterium
GGAGTGCCCTTTTCAGGGCTTCGATTCCCTCTGGCCACCCTATAAATAAAATAACTCAAGCGAAGGCTTGAGTTATTTTATTTAAGCGACGTAGTCGCAGGGAATCGGACAAGCGGCGAGCGAGATAATAAGAGGAACGTTAGTGACGACTATTAATCGAGCGACGATAAGCGCGAGCGAGCGTAGCGCTTAGCGGCCGGTCTGGACAAGTGAGCTTTTCGGTAGAAAAGCGAGCGCGCTTTCCCTTTAGGCACCCCAAATAAAAAAAGATCAGATTAAATCTGGTCTTTTTTTTATATTCGAGGTTATTTAATCTAATTATAAGTTCAGATTAGTAATATATCGAAATGTAATCATAGTATTTGACTGATTTTTAAGTGAGGTATATCATATCAATATAAATTGATTATAAAGATATGAAAGAAATATGTTGTGATAATAAAAAGCTGTCCGCAGAGTTTAGCAACTTGGCTAGATTTTTACGTATCATTGGCGACGATAATCGTTTGCGTATCCTCTGTCTGATAAGAGATGGGGAACATTGTGTTTGTGAAATAGAAGAAAATTTAGCTATAGCACAAAACTTAGCCTCTAGTCACCTAAAAATTCTACGAGAATTTGGAATAATTATTGGCCGGCAAGAAGGAAAAAGAATTTATTACTCTATTAATACTATCGAATTCAAAAAACATAATTTATTATTAAATAATTTTTTAAAAAAATATGAACACTAATATCAAATCAATCCAAGTTTTTGGGTCAGGTTGTCCAACCTGTAAAAAACTTCACGAATTAACAAAAGAAGCGGCCAAACAATTAAATATTACTACGGAAGTAGAATATAGTTCTGATATTCAAAAACTTCTTGACACGGGGATGATGTCATCACCAGTTTTAGTTATAAACGGAAAACCAGCTCTAGCTGGAAGATTGCCAGATGTTGAAAAAATTAAAGAATTATTAACCATAAGTAATAATAAACCAGGGATTGAAAAAGCAAATAGTAGTTGTTCTTGTGGTGGTAAATGCTAAATTATGTTTTATCCTATTCAATTATTAGCTGATTGGCTGACTTATTCAGTTTTGAATATTGACGCAGAATCGCACTTGGCTGAAGTTATAAATTATTTTATCTTTGATACAATTAAAATAATTATTTTGCTTTTTGTAATCATTTTTGTTGTGTCCTTTATTCGTACCTATCTACCCCCTGAAAAAGTCCGATTATTTCTAGCCAAGAAAAATAAATTAACAGGTCATATTTTAGCTTCACTTTTAGGCATAGTTACACCATTCTGTTCTTGTTCGGCCGTGCCTTTATTTATTGGTTTTATAGAAGCGGGAGTACCTCTCGGTGTCACCTTTTCTTTTCTAGTCGCTTCGCCAATGATTAACGAGGTTGCTTTAGTTTTGCTGATTGGTTTATTTGGCTGGAAAATAGCCTTGATATATATAATTAGTGGACTATTAATTGCTATTATCGCCGGTTTGATAATTGGTCGTCTAAAAGTTGAAAATTTAGTGGCTGACTTTGTTTGGAAACACAGTCAGGTTAATAATTCAACTTTGATTACTAAGACGTCTTTCAAAGAAAGATTGTCTTATTCAAAAGACTACGCTTTAGATATTGTTAAAAAGGTTTGGCTTTATATTGTTATTGGAGTAGGTATCGGTGCCTGGATCCACGGCTATGTACCGGCCGATTTTTTAGCGCAATATGCCGGATCTGATAAATGGTATGCTGTACCACTTTCTACTTTAATTGGTATTCCGCTTTACTCTAATGCCGCCGGAGTAATTCCCTTAGTTAGTGCTCTAACTGAAAAAGGAGTTGCTATGGGGACTGCTCTGGCTTTTATGATGGCTGTTACTGCTCTGTCATTGCCAGAGTTTATGATTTTAAAAAAGGTAATGAAAACAAAATTAATTATTATTTTTGCGTCCGTTGTTGGAGTTGGGATTATGTTTACGGGGTATTTATTTAATTCAATTTTGAAATAAAATTAATTTTTAATAAAATTTAATGTTTTAGCTTTGGTGTTAAAACTCTTCTGAAAAATATCCAGCTCTATTGCTATGTTTTTCCAGTCAAAAGTTCTGAACGCATCACATAGTGGACCCATATAATAAATACTCCCTTTAAGGAGTGTTTTTTATTTTGACACTCTAAGTTTTACTTCTTTATTTTTATAGTCCAGCTTGCCAAAGCAACAAGTAACTGACTGATCTTTTCCTTTGTAGGTTCATCAATCAAGTTGCCCACGGCATCAAACTTTTCGTTAATCATCGGCACCATAAACTCTGGTCGATTGAGTGGGTGCATGTCAAGAAATACCATAACTTGACGTAAATGATATTGCATGCGAGCCCCAGCGTTGTTGCTAATAGAGCCACTCATGATAGCTGCTGCTTTGCCATCTAGGCTGTTGTCTCCGTATGGTCTGGAGGCCCAGTCAATGGCATTTTTAAGTACGCCCGGAATTGAATAGTTGTATTCTGGACTTACAAACAAGACTGAGTCAGCTTTTTTTATTTTTGCCTTAAACTCCTTGACCACCTCAGGCAAATCCATTTCAAGGTCTTGATTAAATAGTGGTAAGTTGCCAATCTCCACTATTTCTAGTTCTGCATTTGCTGGCAAACGCCTGCTTACTTCTCGTAGTAGTGCATTATGATACGAGGCTTTGCGCAAACTACCAGAAATGCCAATAATTTTAATTTTTTCCTGAATCATATTCATTGTTTTGTGATAAGCGAGTAATTAATATTATGTTTTATAATATTATTATTTAATAATTTTATAGTTAAAGGTTGTGGTTCCCAGAACCGACCAAAGTCGCAACCAAAACGGCATAAGCAGTTCAGTTCCACGAGCAGTCGTTATGTCGCCCAGATCCAGAATATCCTGCCATCCATAACTTTTTAGAATTGTTTCGACTAATTTTTTAGCTTCACTATCGTTGCCGCTCATAAAAATCTGGTGATTTCCGTCTGCTAACATTTTTGGATTGACTTGCAAACTAGCCGACAGCGTATTCAATGTTTTAACTACTTTCGATTTTGGTAAAAGTTGTTGCAACTGCTCACCAATCGAATTTCCATCATGAGTTAAAAGTAATGGTGGCATGCCTTTGGAAAAATCCAGAGCATTAGAAAGGTCAATAATTACCTTGTTATTTAAATGTTCTTTATTTAAATTTTCAAAAGCTTTCAAAACAACTTCACCTTTTATGACATTAAAGATAATTTCAGCAAACTCGGCCGCTTGGTCGAAACTAACTAGTTTAACTTTGGAGTTTTTGTTTTGCCAAGCAACAAACGGTTCATTCCCCATCATATCAGGCTTATCCTCGGCCAAAGTTTTTTCAACCGACCGAGTCCCCATTTTCACTTCGTGTCCTAGTTCTGCTAATTTTGTTGCGTGGGTTCGCCCCACTATGCCCGTACCTAAAATTCCTATTTTCATATAATTAAATTTAATATATTTGTAAGTAAATTATAATATATCAAAATTAAAGTGAAATGAAAATATTTTGTAGTAAATTTATTTCTAGAGCAATTAAACAAAGCGGCCATCAAGAATCACTGCTTAATCCAATAACCTTCACTCGGTGAAGCCTAACCCTCCTATTCTCTTCCCCCACAAACTCCACGGCAAATCTTGTATTATATTTTTACCACCACATCACCGACCAAATTTAATATTTCTGTTTCTTTAAAATTTATTTTACTTCGCACTGCTCACAATTTTCCAAATCTATTTTTGGTACTACCGCGATTAGTAGCTTCATTACGTTCTCTGCATTTCCCTTCATTACTTCAAGTATTTTTTCCCAAGTTACAGCGTCAGCATCATCTTTCCAGGCATCGTAGTCGGTAACCATCGCGATAGAGCTGTAACAAAGGCCAAGCTCGCGCGCCAAAGTAACCTCGGGTACGGTCGACATGTTTATGGTGTCCGCACCACTGTGTTTAAAATATCTACTTTCTGCTCTCGTCGAAAATCTCGGCCCCTCAATAGTCACCATTGTCCCTGTTTTGTGATAGGCCAAATTTAGACTCTCGGCCTCGCGACCAATTATCTCTCTGAGCTTTTCACAAAATGGTTCGGCCATCGGCGTATGCGCCACACTATCATCAAAAAATGTTAAATCACGTTTTTTGGTAAAATCAATAAACTGGTCAAGTAGTACTAGCTCGCCCGGTTTATAATCTTCACGCAAAGACCCACAAGCCGTAGTCGCAATCACATGTGTACAGCCAATTTCTTTGAGCGCCCAAATATTCGCCCGATACGGAACCTTGCTTGGACTAATCGAGTGATTTTTATCATGGCGAGACAGAATTATTACTGGCGCTCCGTTTATTTCTCCACTCTTTAGCGGGCCAGAAGTTTTCCCATATGGCGTCTCTATATTTATCTCCTTCGCATTTTTTAGTATCGCTGGATCATCGATCCCACTTCCTCCAATTATTGCAATTTTAATCATATAGTTTTTTGCATACCACCTGCATTTTTTGTCATCCCGCCTGCCAGCAGGCGGGAGAGATCAAAAAACGTAAAACTTAATAAAACATTTCTCCAAAATTCCATGCATTACAGACCCCTCGGCTTCGCTCGGGATGACAAAAAACCGAGTGAGCTTGTGGTAACAAGCTATTTCCGAAATCGAAAATCCGAAATCTGAGATTACTCAGCTTCATACTCTACCAAAGAATGCACCTCGTACCCTCTCTCCCCCAACTTCTTCGATCCTCTCAAAAATGGCAAATCAATCAAAAAACAAACTCCTACAATTTGCCCGCCCATTTGTTCGATCAAATCGCAAGTCGCGAGTATTGTACCCCCACTCGCACACAAATCATCAACTATAATTACTTTTTCTCCCTGCTTGATGGCATCATCTTTCATTTCAATAACATTTGTGCCATACTCTAGCGTATATTTTTTTTGTATGGTAGTCGGTGGCAACTTCCCTTTCTTGCGTACAATTACTAGTCCCTTTTTCATTTTATAAGCAACCGTAGAAGCAAACAAAAATCCGCGCGCATCTATCCCAACAATTTTATCGCAAGGTGAGTTTGCAAATCGCTCCACAATAGCATCAATTGTATAGGCAAAAACTTGGTGGTCCTCAAGTATCGTAGTAATATCTTTAAAATTAACCCCCGAAATAGGCCAATCTTGTATTTCTCTTATTTTTGATTTTAATTCCATATGGTTTTTATTAATTTTAAGTATAACTAATTATACCTTATTTCCAAAGAACGCAAAACAAAACAATTAAAAAACTAGTTACTTGCACCGTGGTGATTGCTTATAAATACAGGGTTTTACTTCAATAATTCAAAGTAGTCATCACCACCTTCGACGAAAAACCCTTCATGGTCGTCATCGAATCCGAAGCCATCCCAACCTTTTTTAATCCACTTTTTGAGATGCTCTGGTTGGGAGCCAAAGAAATGTCTTAAGCAGATTCTAGGTAACAATGAAAGTAGCGCTTATTTTCTAAAACTGTTAAAATAATAATATATAAGATTTTTACTTCAATCGATGCCAAGCAAAATAAAGTCATTCATAGTGAAATTAACTAAATCACTGATTGCGGGTGTTCTTATTATTGTTTTTAGCACAATCGGAATAGATGCAGTTGATCATTATGATAATTTTTCAGAATCAATTGCTGGTCGTTTGTTTGTCGGCAAAGTTGATGGCCCCTGTCCCAATGAAATGACCTTGATCCAATCTGCTGACGGAAACTTTTGCATCGATTTATACGAAAACTCCGCGAACAAAGAGTGTCCGCATCAAATTCCAATTTCATCCGAACAGAGCAAAGATAATCTAAATTTTCATGACTGTGCCCCCACGTCCCTTCCTAATTCTGTACCTTGGACTAACATCACCCAGGACCAAGCTATTTCGGCCTGTACAAAAGGTGGAAAAAGATTGGCTACTAACAAAGAGTGGTCCCAGGCAGCGCTCGGTACCCCAGACAAAAACTCTAGCTGGGATCAAAACGATTGCCAAGTCTCAAAAAACTGGAACCTTCAACCAGGACTTACCGGTTCTGGCCAAAATTGCTTTTCTTCATTTGGTGCTTACGACATGATCGGTAATGTCTGGGAGTGGGTAGACGGAACAATAGATAATGGAACGCTAGATGGCGATATTTTGCCAAAAGAGGGTTATGTCGCTGGGATAAACAAACAAAACGGCATGCCAGCGAATACTACAAACGAAGCGCCAATCGAATATTACAACGACTATTTTTGGATAAAAAATACAAAAATTCGAGCTATTGCACGGGGTGGATACTGGGACAACAAAGATGTAGCTGGTCAATATTCTTTTTATATTGTTTCGGAGCCAAATTTCTCAGGGCTTGCCACCGGGTTTAGGTGCGTAAAGTCTCCAAAGACATCGCTGTAGTCAAAAATTTCTGCTGTTGCTGATAAAATTTGCTAAATATTTCCTTAGCCCAAACATCGCAATGAAAAACAAACAATTAATAAAAAATAAAATTAATTAATTATTTATACTGTACTGCATCAAGGAATATTAGATTTTGAAATGTTTTTAGACAAAATCGAATAACTTCTTTACATTCGCAACTTATCAAAATAAAAACACCTTTCAATAGAAAGGTGTTTTTATTATTTTATTTATGATTCCAAAGACAGTTTCCACATTTTGTGAGTCTTTCTCGCAATATCTAGCTCCTCATTGAAGCCAGGAAGAGATTCCTCTGAATCTAATGTAATCATTTCGGGCACGCGATCAATTTTAAAACCTCTCTCTTTCCACTCTGCTTCCATGTCTTCCTGCGTAATTGATCCCATATCACGACCGGTTGCCTTGGATAATTTTTGCAAAAAGGCCTGAAAGCTCTCGTTCTTTAATTCGGGGTGATAGCGCATCGAATCTTCAAACACAAAATATCCTCCATGTTTTTCTAAAACTGATTTTACATTGGTCGCAAGTTGCTCTCTTTCTTCTTTGGTGGTATACAACATAAATCCTTCACAAAAAATTACCACCGATCCTGGGTCTAGTTTTTTTTCAATATCAGTCCATAGCTTCTCGTCATATACGTTACCTGGAACATAATCCACGGGTAAACCAGGAAAAAGATTATCCATCATCTCCTGTTTTTTTGATACATTTATCGGAAAATCTGATTCAATGTATTTATCTAGAGTTCCGGTATTTCTTGTTAATTCTAAAGCATGTGGTGTAAACCCAGATGCTAATTCCACGGCTTGTCGAACACCCTCTGATTCTGCTAAATCTTTTATAACCTTTTCCGACATCTTGTAGCGCAACTCAAGCAGGTGTGGCTTTCCAGTTGTCTTTTGTGAAAACCCTTCATCTCCCAATGTATCCCAGATTTCCTTTGCACCTGGTATCTTCGTATGCACCGCCAAATCCATCAATGTGCCCATGGCAGTTTTATAAATCTCTTTTGTCTCTGCAGAATGTGCGTCATCGTACTGCTCGCCCGTAAACTTCCCATCCAGCTCAGGGTTTTCTTTTTCAAGTTTATTTGTCATTGCCTCGGCCTCTTGCTCTGCTTGTCCAATTGTATATTTTTCCATAGCGTTTAATCTATTAATTTTTTAAATTCATTTATTTCCCCCTTTAACAATATAATCCTACGATTAAATATAATATTTATAAAATCATTTTTTATTTTAATTTTCTTAATCACCTCTTGTCGACTATAAACATGGTAATTTATATTTTTATTTATTTTTTGTTCTATTTTAGAAATTTTTTTATAATCTCATCATCCTTTTCCTCTCCTATGATAAATAAATCAATATCACTAAAACTTGTTAGTTTGTCGCTAGCAAAGGATCCAAAAATAAAAGCCACCCCCACTGAATTAATGTTCGCGAGTATTGTTTTTAGTTGTGCTTCAACGCCAATAGACTTAGAAATCATTCCTTTAATCTCTTCATAAAACTGGTGCTCTTTGTTCAACCAAAAAAAACGCATATTGCCAATGCGCTCCTCACAAAATACTCCTTCTTTTATAAAACTCTCAACATATTTTTGATAAGCCGAAGATTCTCTTTTCATTTGCTTGGCAATCTCCGCTAGGTAAAACTTTTTTTCCGGATCCAAAAACATGATATTAAGTATTTCCCCTTTTCTGTTTTTCAAAAAATCAAACATATTTCCTATATTTACCCTAATCATATCACATATATACTATTTGTCAATGTACTTATACATTTTTATTAACTACTTTTGCTTTTCTAATATACATCATCTCCTTGCGCCCACTCTTGCGCCCACTCTTTACAATATTCCAATTATGTGCTAACATAAGATATCAAAGAATTTTTTGCTCTTCACAACTCAATCAAAAAGGAGAAAAAAATGGACGAAATTATAATCAAAAATGCGATATCTTATCTTGTGGCATGTTACCAAATCGGTTTCGGGCGCTTCGATCTGTTGTGCCCAGAGGTATATAATCTTCACGCTCGTGAGGCTGAGTGGCGGGGTCGACAAGTGTATGCGGGAAACCTTGAACATTTCAAAGATTTAATCCTGCAGCTTTTCACTGGCAATAACCTCGAATTCAATTTTTCAAACTTTAAGTACTGTAGCGCTGGCCACCATGCTGATATTTATTTTATTGACGGTCTTTTCCGACTTATGAAGGGGGAGGACTTCGCAACCTTAATGGAAGAAAGGCATAATCAGCACCAGGCAGAAATCGAAAAATTGAACCGCACAGCAACAACATCAATTACAAATGAAACCAGCAATCTCATCGCCGCTCTTCAAAATAAACTAGCCGAACAAACCGCCATTGCTGACGCTGCTCTCGAGCTAGCAAAGCGAGAGTTGAGGGAAAGTTTGAAAAAAAATTTAAGAGACATGCCGGGTCTGGTTGATGACATTATGAAAAAGATGTTGTAGTTATTGCTCTCGCCCTCCCAAAAACCCGCAAGCCAAAACTTGCGGGTTCTTTTTATAATCAAAATCATATTCGTTTAATCGTGGAATTCATCGAAGGCTTGCTCCGAGGTATTTCATTCTCCCTCTCCTTACCAAGGAGAGGGCCGGGGTGAGGTTTGTCCCCCATTACCCAAACATAATCCATTCCGGCTTAAAAATGAGGAGCAAGCCAATAAGCAAAATCATAATTCCGCCGACTAGTCCTGACCAGCGAGAATAACGTGAACTAATTCCTTTGAGTTGCATTGTTTTCATGGCCAAAAAGAAAATAAATAAATCATCAAGCATGAAAATAACTATATAAAGAAGAAGATAAAGCTGATTTTGCCACCACGGCAAATGTTTCAGTGCTAAAACCTGGGTGAACGTTTGCGGGAAGCCAGCAGAGCAAAGTAGCTCCACCATATTTACGGCGGCGGCGAGTAGCACGATTCCTATCAATGCAAAAACCAAACTTTTGCGTTTTACAATCTCGCGCAAGTTACCAAACATTTTCTGTCGTTTTTCATTGTCCGTTACCTTACAACTGGCATCTTTGTTTTCAAAATATTCTTTCAAATGATATGTACCGCTTCCGACTGCCAAAATTCCGATCGCTAATCGGACCCAAATAATCATGCCTACAAATAAAAATAGTTGGAGCCATGTAAAAACAAAAAAGTAATAAACTAGAGCCGATGAGAAGATAAATGCTAAACCAAGTATCCACATGCGACGTTTGTTTTGTATACCGATCAATAGATTTAATAAAAATAACAATACCCACATCGCGCAGGGATTGAACCCATCAGCCGCAGCAATAAGAACTGTAAAAGCTGGCATTGTTAAATTTTTAATATTTATTTCGCCAAAAAATGGCACGTTCAAGGTGTCCGTGCTTCCAGTTTTTTCATTTACCATATCAGCAGAGCAAGCGCAGTCATGTTCGCATTCTTGTCCCTTTGCCTCGCAACCATGTTCACAGGTCGGGGCTTTGTCCGCTGGAATATTTTCCCCATTTTCGACAAAATACGGAGCCACCAAATCGTTACAACCTTCCACTACATACTTATTCACTATCCCCTCTATTTTTTTGCCCGTTATTTCGTAGTTACTGTATCCGACTATTGCCTCACTTCCTATTATTAGTGCGGGTACGCCAGTTTTAAATCCAATTTTGTTTCTAATTTTGTCAAGCAAGGCAGCATTTTCGGTGTTGTACCATGTTTCATACCTATGAATTTCAATTTTATCATATTTTTTCTCCAAATCATCCAGAAACACCTCCTCCTTGGCACAATGTGGACAGCCATTTCCATAGAAAAAATACAAATTGACCTTGGATGAGTCTATTTGTTTGTTTATTTCGCCACCGCCAAAAATTTTAAATAACGATATTATCAAAACAATCGCCACCACCACATAAACTATATATTTTTTTAGAAATTCCATTTATTTATTTTTAAAATTACAATTTTATTTTAGCACTATTTCATCGCTTGTAAAATAGTCATATAGTAATATACGCATTCAAATAAAAAAACTTTTTGCTCCTTTTATTTTTCAAACAGCAGATTTTGCTAGATACAAAAACTCTCCTGGCAATTCGGAGAGCTTTTGTTTTTTTATATTTGTTTGATTTTAATTTTTCTTCTCTTCTTCGTTTTTTTCTTTCTCTTCCTGCTCCTTCTTTTCTTTGATAAGTTCGCGATTCACCCAAAATATCCAAGCAATAACAGCAAACAAGAATAGGATAAAAATAAATGCATTCCAGCCCAACTTGCCTTGCTGATCTTTTTTCTCATCAATTAGTCCGCCCTTGTCTTTGCTCGTGCTGGCCTGATCATTTTTGAGTACATCATCCAAATTCAACTCTGTTTCCTTTGTGGGTTCTTCTTTGCTTTCGATTACTTTGCCACCATCAATATTTTTTGTGGCAAGCAGTTTTTCCAAATCGCTAATTTCATTGTTACTGATTTTTAACTCACTTCCTTTAGATAATAAGCTCTCTAATTCTTTGTATTGTCCATCATTCAACCTTAAACTGTTATCAGTTTTGTATAATTCCGAGTAAGTTAAATAATCTTTAATTTTTGTACTCGACTCAGTTTCGGTTTTCGGGGTCGCGGGTGTTTCTTCGACGGCTGCATTCTCTGTGACCTTGCCGTTACTTGTGATATTTTTTTCCAAAACTTTTGGACGAGCGACGACGCGTGAATCAAAAATAATATTTGACCATAAACTTTCTTTGCCACGAGCGTCCACTGCTGTAGCAAAAACCATGTGTTTATGGTTGTTTGTTATTTTCTTGGAAGTGTAAGAAAAATTAGCTGTACCAGATTTATGGTTTTTTACCATAAACTCTCCATCCAATTTTTGATCAATGTAAATCTTTATCTTTGAATTGTTTTTGGCCAGTCCCTTTATATTTATCTGTGTACTGATTTTGTTTTGCGCTGAGCTCAGCAAGGTTGGCGCTGGCATTTTGTCCTCGATATTAAATTCTACAACTTTTGAAACAAGACTCTTGCGTCCATTAATATCTTCACTGATAGCCCACATTTTGTGATTGCCAAGTGCTAGCCCTAGGTACGGTGTGTAGCTAAAGTGCGCTGTGCCAGAAACATTTTCAGTAATATTGGTTTTTCCATTGTAGACACCATCAATATAGATATGTGCGAAAGAACCGCTTTTTACAAAACCTTCAATAAGCGGTTTAATTTTTCCGGTTATTGTGTTTTTGTTTGGCACGACAAGTGTGGGAGCAGCGAGCGCGGCGACTTCCAATTCAAATGCGACCGAGTTTTGTGATCTACTCAGGTCTATTTTGTCTTCTGCGACCAAATACGCTGTATGTTTACCTTCGCTCAAATTGAAGGCTTGGTAAAAAAAACTGTCACTAACGGTGTTTGTTTTTTTTACCTCAGCGTTGCCGACAAACACATCATCGATATAAACAAGTACGTTTGTGTCCTTTGCTGTAACTCCCGATACCACAGGCGCAGCCAGGGAATAAGACTTGAATGAATTAATTTTCAATAAGCTTGGGGCCGCAATTGAGCTTGCATTTACTGGTATAGCGATCGATAGTGCGAAAAAAAACAACATCCCACTAATTAATCTCCAGCTTCTAAAAATCTTTTGCATAAATTCCACATCTCCTCCTTGCAAACTTTATTAATTGTAAAAATATTAAATTGTCGAAAATAATTTTTGTTTTGAAATTTTTGTTTTTGTTTTTGTAAAGCAAATATTTTGCTTGTATCTTAATAAAGGCAAAACGAAATAAAAAGAGAAGCGACCTCGGCTTCTACCTTATCATCAACATTTATTTTTAGTTCATGCTTCAAAATATATTGCGCTACGAACTAAAAACCTTGCATCAATTTTTCTGTTGTTTATTTTTTAAAACAATTTGGTGCTAGGGTGA
>JBBRXK010000020.1:0-12142 GCA_038248465.1 Patescibacteria group bacterium
AGTACCACCGATGTTTCAATCATTGACAAAGGTATTCCCATGCTCAGTCGTAGCATCGATATCGGGGGCACTACGATCAGTAAGGCACTTGGTGCCAAGTTGAATATTGATGTAGAACATGCTGAACAATTCAAATATGACATGGGCCTTTGCATGGGCGAAGGCGAGGACAATGCCGCTGGCAAGATTATTATCGAAACTTTGGCACCTGTAATCAATGAAATAAAATACGCGATGGAATTATACCTGAACAAAAACAATATAACTACTGAGAAGATTGTTTTGTCTGGTGGCTCGTCAATGTTGCCAAATTTGACGGATTATTTAAGCAAGGTTCTTGATAAAAGAGTAGTTATCGGTAATCCCTGGACCAGAATATCATGTCAATTGGATTTGAAACCACTTTTAGATGAAATCGGTCCACGCATGTCGGTGGCGGTCGGGCTTGCCATGTATGGCTTTGGAAAATAAACAGCTATATTTCAAAAATAAAAAATGGGCGAGATAAATTTTTTAACAAATGGTCCCAAAGATGACTCTGCCAAGAATGCAAAGGACAAGGCAGAGAACACAAAGGGGACAACAGTAAATGCCCTTTGTAGTGAAAAATCTAGCAATTTTTTGGGTATCAAGAAGGCCGAAAAGGCGGACAGTGCCGAAGAGCAAAAGCGATTAGAGAAATCAAGACAAGAAGTATTGGAAATTATTGATAAAAATAAAAAAATAGCAAAAGATGATAAAATAATCGCCAAGAACCCTGCTTCGACGAAAAAAAAGGAATCATGGCTGGGCAAAATGCTTCATGGTCAAACAGATGTTTTGAAAAAAAATGTTAGCGACAAAGCGGAAACACCCCCAAGTAAAAACAGCAAAGAAAATGCCAATCTTGCAACAGAGGCCGCGCCCATCGCTCCAAACAAAAC
Source organism: Patescibacteria group bacterium (assembly GCA_038248465.1). Classification (GTDB taxonomy): domain Bacteria; phylum Patescibacteriota; class Patescibacteriia; order Patescibacteriales; family UBA12075; genus JBBRXK01. Next base: position 924 of record JBBRXK010000020.1, read on the forward strand.
CGAAGTAAAAAAACTTAGTGATATTGAGCGAAGCCCACTTGAAATCCCTAGGCCCCCCCAAAAAATTGAAACGGAAACCCTAGAGACGAGCAATGCGATAATTCCGGACGGCATCCAATCAGAAAAAAAATCTACCGATGAAGGCCACCTGATATTCAATACCAACATTTGGAATAATCCGGGAGTTTTGGAAACGAATCTAATTGACAAAAGTGATTTTAGTTTTTTTGATTCCAGCGAAAAAGTAAAGATTATTTTTATCGGCGTAGTTGCTAGTTTGTTTTTGGTCGCAGCGAGTTACGCTGGTTTACTGTATTATGAGCATAGTGCACTTACAAAATTAAAAGAGAAGAAAGCGGAAATCATAGAACTCGAAAAAAAAGCGAGCGCCCTGGAAGTCGAAATTGCCGATGCCAAAAAATTCCAAGAGAAGTTGGGCTTGACCACCAAGATTTTAAACGGACATGTTTTTTGGTCTGAATTATTCAAATTTTTAGAGGAAAGCACTCTGGCAAATGTTTTTTATGTAGATGGCATGAACACAAGTCTTGGTGCTGACTTTAGTTTGCAGGCCACAACTGATGATTATGAATCGATTCGCAATCAATTGGTCGTTTTATTTAAAGATCCGCGGGTGACTAGTTTTGACTTTGATAATCCCGAGCCGTTTGAAGAAATAATTAAGCAAAACAACATTCCTCTTGAAAACACAGCATTTGCAGGGGAGGCCTTGGCAACAAGTACGCCACCCGTGATTGAGAAGGGTTATAATTTTGGCTTGCAAATAAGTTTTAAAGATAATTTGATTTTTAAGAATCAAGTTTCTACTACTACAGTCGAAAAAACTCAAAAGTAATTATGAATTTTACCGAGAATAAAAATTTGAAAAAAGAAAAGATTGGCCAAGAAGCCTATGTTTTTAATAATTTTATTGACGATTTTTATTCAGTCATTACAATTTTGGTAATTGTAATCGTTAGTGTCATCGCCTATTTTTTCTTGATAAATCCGCGTTATCGCCAAGCTGAACAAACGATATCAAGCGCCAGGAAATCAATCAATAAAGAAATGGATGGGGTTGCTACCTACATCGGCGTTTTGACCAAATTTAGAAATGAATATGATGACATAAGTGAATCAGATATCGGTAAGATTGATGATATAATCGGCACAGCAAGTGGCAGTGTCGCAATCTACCGAGCTGACCTGCTTATCAACTTTCGCGATTTTTTTGCAAACAATGACTATAAATTAACAAGTCTAACAGTTGCTACAAGCGAAGCCAAGGTGGTATCATCAAAATCTAAAACAAAAGCCCCAAGCAGTAATCAATTGCCAGATGGTATTATGGAGGCTACGCTAGAGGTGACAGTGGAGGAGCTCAATTACGAAAAGTTCAAAAATTTATTAGTTTTACTTGAAAGCAAAGCGAGAATCGTCGATGTACAGTCTTTTGAGTGTGATGAAAACATTAGTACCTGTACTTTGGGCCTAAAAACATATTATTTTGATAATTTGAAAAATGCTAAATAGTTAAAAAGATTATTGCATATGAGTGAAATAGTTAACAAAAAAAAATCGCCAAAAACCACCACCACTGTATTGAGTGTTTTTGTGTTGCTGATTATATTATTTGGTACTGCTATTTATTTTTTGCCCGAGTATTATTTTATAAAACCAGCTCAAGAATTCAATTTTGAGACCTCATCCCTGGCACTGGAAAAAAAGAAAAAAGATTTGAAGCAATTAAATTTTGATATATTTACCGAAGATAAGTTTTTGAATTTAAGAAAAGATGTTTGGTATGTTGGTGATGAGGGCAAATTGTTGATTGGCAATAGCGAACCTTTTAAAAAGGCGGTAGAATAGAGAGATAAAAGTAAAAATATGATAAATAACGAGGATCTCGTAACATTATTATTGGAAAATAAAATATTAAGTAGAGACAAGGCAGATATATTATTAAAAAAAGCAGAAGAAAATAAAGGTGATTTGCTGACCACTCTAGTTGCGGAGGGGATTGTGAGCGAAGAAAAAATTACCGAACTCCAGGCAGCCTTTTATTCTTTGCCCTACATCAGCCTTGAGGGGAAACAAATAGTAGCATTGGCCTTGAATGTTTTTTCAAGTGAAGTTGCACAAAACTACAATATTGTTTGTTTTGAAAATGTTAATAGTGAAATAAAAGTAGGAATAACAGACCCAGGCAATTTTAAGGCCATCGAAGCGATCGATTTTTTGGCAAAGGGGAGCAGGCTCAAGGTTCGCTACTATCTCATATCAAAAAACAGCTTCAATCTGGCCTACAAGCAGTACAAATCGATCACCAGAGAAATAGATACGGCTCTAAAGTCCAGGGAAGAAAAAGAAAAAGAGGACGGTTCACTTGATAAAAAAAAGGAAAAGGAAGAAGATGACGATCTCAAAGAGATTACCAAAAGCGCGCCGGTAGTAAAAATCGTCTCCGTTATCATAAGACATGCGATCGAAGGTGGCGCTAGTGATATTCACATCGAACCCATAGACAAAGAAAGTCGTGTGCGATATCGTATCGATGGTATCCTGCACACCTCTTTGGTTTTGCCAAGAAATGTACATGATTCTATTGTTGCCCGCATAAAAGTGTTGGCCAACATGAAGCTAGACGAGACCAGAATCCCGCAGGACGGACGTATCAAAATGAAAGTAAATGATATGCCGATTGATTTTCGTGTTTCTTCCTTGCCCCTCATTGATTCCGAAAAGGTGGTAATGCGAATCTTGTATACCAACAGAGGTGCACCAAAACTTGCTGATTTGGGTTATATCGGTGAGCAACTCAAGATTATAAATAGATGCACAGAGCAGACCGAAGGAATCATCCTCGTCACCGGTCCGACTGGGTCCGGCAAGTCCACAACCCTCTTTGGTTTGCTTGATTTATTGAACAAAGAAGGAGTAAATATTTCCACCTTGGAAGATCCGGTAGAGTATCAGATGAAAGGCATTAGCCAATCGCAGATCAAGCCGGAAATTGGCTATACGTTTTCTTCAGGTTTACGTTCTTTTTTGCGTCAAGATCCTGATATAATAATGGTGGGAGAGGTTCGTGATGAGGAAACTGCCGAACTGTCAATTCATGCGGCGTTGACCGGGCATTTGGTTCTATCCACTGTTCATACAACTAGTGCCTTGGGAGCCATCGCTCGTTTGGTGGATATGAATGTGGAAATGTTTTTACTCGGGTCTACGCTGAATACCATAATCGCACAACGACTTGTGAGAAAAATTTGTGCCAAATGCAAAGAGTCCATCGCCATACCCGAAGAAATTTTTAAAGACATCAAAGAAGAGTTAAGCGAAGTACCGCTCGAGTATATTAGAGAACTGATACCAGGTTTTGAGTGGGAAAATATCAAACTTTCCAAGGGCAAGGGTTGCCCTAGTTGTGGCAATACTGGCTATGCGGGGCGAATATGTATTTCGGAAGTTGTGGATGTGAGTGAGCCGATCAAGAATATTATTTTGGAAAATAAAATACCAAAAAAAGAAGATGTCGTAAAATTTCAAATATATACCAGCATGAAACAAGACGGCTACATCAAAGTTATCTTGGGACACACCAGTCTCGAAGAGGTGTTGCGCGTGATGAGAGACTAATTTGCATCTTCAATTTAAAAACCGCATTTTGCCATTGTTCAAAAATTGGAGCATTAAAAAATTAAAAATTTTTATATTGAAAATTATTTAAATGTATGCCGAAAAAAGAAAACAAAATCAAAATTGCTTTGGTGGAGGATGACCCATTTTTGTCTAGTATGTACACAACAAAATTTGAGCTCGAAGGTTTTCAGGTGGTATCAGCAAATGACGGTGTCAATGGTGTGTCACTTATCAAAAAAGAAATCCCCGATTTGGTTTTGTTGGATATCATGATGCCAAAAATGAACGGCTTCGATGTCTTGAAAGAAATCAAAAGCAATGAAAAAACAAAAGACATTCCAGTAATACTGCTAACCAATCTAAATCAAACTGATGAAGTGGAAAAGGGCATGGATTTGGGTGCCGTGGACTATCTGACCAAGGCGCATTTTATGCCGTCGGAAGTGGTAGACAAGATCAAAAAAGTCTTGCAGGAATATCACAAGGAATAATTCGCTTATTTATTCGTTAGTTTTTTAGCAATTATGTCTATTTATAAATACAAAGCAATCGGCCTGGATGGAAAAATGGTAAATGGCTTGGTGGAGGCAGGGGACGAAAACAGCGCCGCCGAATTACTGCGGGACAAAGGCCTTACGCTGACTGCTTTGCGAAAAAATGTTGATTTGAATTTGGAATTTTTGGAAAAAATATTTCCAATCAAACCAAAAGATGTCGTTATTTTTTCGAGACAATTTTCGGTGCTGGTATCGGCCAACGTCGCGCTCGTCCACTCGCTAAAACTACTAGTAGAGCAGGTAAAAAGCAAAAAGTTCAAAAAAATAATCGCCGAAATCGCGAGCGATGTCGACGGCGGTGCGCGCTTGTCGGACTCGCTTGCTAAACACCCCGAGCAATTTTCTTCCTTTTATACAAACGTAGTTCGCGCGGGAGAAACTTCGGGAAAGTTGGATGAAGTCTTGAGCTACTTGGCCGATGAGCTCGAGAAGGACTACGATATGAATTCAAAAATAAAAGGGGCAATGATTTACCCGGCGGTTGTGGTGACTGCCTTGGTGGTGATTGGCGCTATTATGATGATTTTTGTGGTTCCAAAATTGACAGAAGTAATTTCTACGGGTGGGGGCGGGCTACCCTTGCCCACCAAGATTTTGATAGCTGTGTCCGATTTTTTGCAAGCGTATTGGTGGTTGGTTTTACTTGGTATCTTTGGCGCCTACGCTTCACTCAAAGTATTTGTAAGCAAACCAGCCGGAAAAATGATAGTGGATACCTTGTTGCTCAAGTTACCGATTTTTGGCAATTTGTACAAACTCATATATGTTGTTCGCTTTACCAGATCAATGAGCACACTGATTTTTGGTGGTGTTAGCCTTTCGCGAGGCTTGGCTATTTCGGCCGAAGTTGTCTCCAATTTTGTATATAAAAAAATAATACTTGATACCAAAAAAGAAGTAGAAAATGGCAATTCTATTTCCAGTGTTTTTATGAATAGCAAAGAAGTGCCGATCATGGTCAGTCAGATGATGGCGATCGGTGAAAAGACAGGACGACTCGATACGATTTTGAACAAAATAACCGATTTTTATACGCGAGAAATAAATAATATTATCGCCAACCTAATGACCCTGATGGAGCCAATCATTATAATTATTATCGGTATCGGGGTTGGCACTATGGTCGCGGCGATAATCTTGCCGATGTATCAAATGGCGGATGTAGCATAGTCTTTATTATTTTTTCCTTTTTTTTCGAGATTATGGTATAATGGGGATAAGTCGAAGAATGAGATGTTTGAGATTTTTGGGACGCTTGAGATGTTTGGGATAAAAAATCCCAAACAGCTCAAACGTCCTAAGCATCCCAAAGGTCTCAATTAAAATTAATTCTCTCGCGCACTGGTTTAATTTCTAGGATTAAGCCAATGGGCTTGAATATAGATCGGAGGTGAAATATGAAAAAAATTAACAAAAAAGGTTTTACTTTGATTGAACTTTTAGTCGTTATCGCTATTATTGGTTTATTATCAACCATGGCAGTTATTTCACTTAACAGTGCGAGACTAAAAGCTAGAGACGCAAAACGATTGAGTGATGTTAAACAGATGTCAACCTTGCTTTCACTTGTTGAGTCTGATTTGCCATCCGCTATTTTAAGGTGCACTGGCCCAGCTAATTGTGCTAAAGGCGCTATCACTACTTCTATTGTTGACGCACAGACAGCTGGAGGCACTGCATACTCAGGACAGTCATTGTCAACGGAATTTACAAAATTCAAAGATCCGATAGCTCCAGCCGGGACTATTTGCAGTATAGCTGTTGGTGTAACCGCTGTGACTGCTGCTCAGACTGTAGCATGTTCTTATAGTCTTGACAAAAATGCTGCAGCATCAATCGTGTCGGCAACAAATATCTTGTTTATGACTGAAGGACAAACTGGAGATTTGGAAGCCAACACCCTCCACTCTATTAGTTCTGACGGTGTAATTAAGAACTTGGCAATTGGCCTGTAATATGACAAAGCGATTCATCTGCTTAAAATATTTTGCAAAAAACCACCTAATTTAGGTGGTTTTTTATAATCTGGGAATTTTCATTTGATTGTTTTTATAAGACTAAAAGTTCCGAAAGAGACTGGCGGCCTAAAATTTGTTTTAATCAGGCAAATTTGTTATAATTAGCACAAGATTAAATAAATTTTTAAATATGAAAAATATAAAAAATAATCAAACAGGTTTTACTAGACACGAACTAATCATCGCGGTTTCGGTAACTGGGCTTATGGCTCTGATTGCCGGTTTCCTTCTTCATAATTCACGACAAGAAACTAGAGACTTGAAACGACTAGCTGATGTCAAGACAGTTCAGCATGCGCTTGAATTGTATTATTATGAATGCAACCAATATCCGGTAGCGATAGCCCCCGGAAAAGCGATTAGTGGCGTGGAGCAGTGTCAGGGCAATGTTTATCTGCAGTCTGTGCCGACAGATCCAGATGGATCTGTGTATAAGTATGTCCCATGTCGCGATGAAACCATCAAAGAATGTTTTGAAGGCCTACCAAATCCCGGCGCCTACCAACTCTACTACAAACTAGAATCAAACACAGAGGGGATTCGCAAGGGCATGCATTTGGCCGTGCCAGGAAATTTTGTGGCGCAATAGATTTTGAAATTTTGATTTTAGATTTATGCTTTTTTGCTAGTTTTTTGAAATTCGATTTTTTTGTCTTGAACCCCGATTCGCCCGATTAAAAGATTTTCTTGATTTCCACTCACCATGTTTTTTCTTTTGTAGCTATGTAAATTTTAATTATTAAAACAAAAAAATCATCACTGTGGCTGCTTAAGTATTTTTTGTCTTGAACCCCGATTCGCCCTATTAAAAGATTTTCTTGATTGCTGTTTCCCGAGCGAAGCCCCCTCCTTTGTCACCACCAGCATCTCCTTTGTCCTCAGCACTTCTTTTGTCATCCCCAGCGAGCGCCCCTCCATCCGTGTCATTCCCGGCGAGCGCCCCTCCATCCGTGTCATTCCCGGCGAGCGGAGCGAGGGAAGGGAACCCAGGAGCACAAGAGGCATTAGTATTTTTACTTAGTATTTACATTTCAGGTGAGCCGTATGATGTATAATAGATTACAAAAATAAATTTACATAATATTCACATAAAATGAAAGGAAATAATTTGTATTACATCTACATTATGGCAAGTAATAGAAATGGAACGACCTACATAGGAATGACAAACAGTATATTTACACGAGTAGCCGAACACAAATCCAAAAAGGATAAAAATAGTTTTACCGCTATTCATAATATTCTAAAGCTAGTTTATTTCGAAACATATAATTATGTAGAAGATGCCATCTCGAGAGAAAAACAATTAAAAGGCTGGAATAGAGATTGGAAAATAAAATTAATAGAAAAAGAAAATAAAACTTGGCGAGATTTGTATTTTGATATGTTAAATTAGTGATTTATGTATCTATGAAAAAATATTCAGTTTTTCTGAAACATAAATATTAAGTAAAAATACTAATGCCTCTTGTGCCTCTGGGTTCCCTTCCCTCGCTCCGCTCGCCGGGAATGACAGATGTGGTGGAGCGTTCGCCGGGAATGACAGATGTGGTGGAGCGTTCGCCGGGAATGACAGATGTGGTGGAGCGTTCGCTGGGAATGACAGATGTGGTGGAGCGTTCTCCGGGAATGACAGATGTGGTGGTGCGTTCGCCAATCCCAAATCCCAAATTATTTTTACTGTCGATTGTTTTAGTCATTAAAGAGTTAATAAATTGTTTGAAAATTGTAAATTGAAAACTTCAATCAGGACATTCCTCGAGGGCTTGCCTCGAGGTTCCCTTGTAGGAAGGGTTTGAGAAACCTAGGGTTTCTCGGGCAAATTAAATCTTCCATTTGATGCCTCGCGAGCTTGCCCCCGAGGTAGTTCATTTTTTTTTCAAAAATTAAAAATAAGATTAAATGCTACTGTTAATTATTAGCTTTGTTTTTATTCTGGGCCTCATCATCGGCTCTTTTTTGAATTGTTTGATTTGGCGACTGCACACGGGGGAGAGCATGATGGGTCGCTCACATTGTCCCAAATGCAAAAAAGATATCCCCTGGTATGATAACGTCCCCGTACTCAGCTACATTTTGCTTCTCGGTAAATGTCGTCATTGCCAAAAGAAAATTTCTTTTCAATATCCGCTAGTTGAATTTATCACGGGAGTTTTATTTGTAATCGCCTTTATTGTCGAATTAAAAATTCCCACGGCGTTACTCGATTCTTCCGAAATTTATTTGTCTCAATTCTTAATTGTTGTTCGCGCTTGGTTTGTAATCGCGGTGATGGTCATCGTTTTTATTTATGATTTGCGTTGGTATCTTATCCTTGACCGCGTGATGGTGCCGGCCATGATCGTGATTTTGTTTCTGAATACTTGGCTGGCTTTTCTTGGGGAAAACCCTTGGGATAGTTTGTGGAAAATGTTGTTTTCTACTATAATAGGAGGGGGATTCTTTTTAATGCAGTTCTTAATATCGCGAGGCAAGTGGATCGGTGGCGGTGACATACGACTTGGTTTCCTCATGGGTATTACGCTTTCTTGGCCAATGATAATAGAGGCTTTAATGCTAGCCTATATTGTAGGTTCGATAGTGGGAATTTTCATGATACTCCTCGGCAAGAAAAAGTGGGGATCAAAACTGCCTTTTGGTGTATTTTTATCCACAGCCACGATAGTAGTTTTGTTTTGGGGGCAGATTATTTTTGATTGGTACTCAAGGCTACTTTATTAAAAAAATAATTGCAAATTAATTTTACTAAGATAATAGTTTTTAATAACTCTATGTTTACAAAAAATAGAAAAAAATATTTTTTAAATTTGTACCAAGTTTTTTTTCTGATCACACTCTCTTTGTTTTTGAATTTTATTTTTCAGAAAAGTGAAGTTTTGGCTGTTGCGTTTATTGAATCATCTAAAGTTGGTGACAATTTTGAAGGTTGGGCTTGGAGTGAAAATTTTGGCTGGGTCAGTTTTAATGCAGCCTGCACTGCGGCCACGCCTTGTCCGCCTGCTCTTGTGCAACAATATGGTGTAAATGTTCGATATCGAGATGGTATGGTGAGTGGATATGCTTGGAGTGAAAATATTGGCTGGATAAGTTTTGTTGATGAAGTCGGAGGGGTTAAATTTGATAGAAATGATAATACCTTTGATGGAAAAGCGCATGTCGTTAGTTTGGGCGCTAGCGGAGATTTGGTGTTTGAGAATACAATGGCGCCCGTATTTGGTGTTTCTACAGTAAATGACCAGACAAATGCGAACTTTGGTGTGTTGAGTGGTTGGGCATGGAATGCTAACGACCTGGATCTGCCAGCTGTAGGAAATGGTATCGGGGTTGGTGTTGGTTGGTTGAGTTTTAATAATAACGACACTTCACCACCAGGGCTTTCTTCTTATAATGTTTATGTGAATTTGAATAAGAAACCGACTGCAAGTAATTATAAGTTGATAAGAACTTTGCCAACTCCCGTTGATACTGTTTTGCCAGCGGGCATTGGGGTTATATCAGTGGGCGACACAGCCACATTTCAAGCCACTTGGGCGGATGGTGATGTAGGCGACAATGCTCGGATGTTTGTATGTAAAGACAACGCAGCGATTAATACGGCCGTCATTTCTGGTACCACTAACCAAAATACTACTGGTATTGACACTTTGACTTGTAGCGCTGGTGAGTGGTGCACTTCATCGGTTACCAATTCACAAGGATCCATAAGTTGCACAACGACTTTAGAGATTGCCGATGGCGTTGCTTCCAATAAGCACTACTACACCTCTGTTTGCGATGAGTTTGGTTTTTGTACTGCTCCAGTAGCAAGTCCAGCGTTTGATCTTAATGACCAGCCAGCAGTATCATTACCAATCGCTGTAGCAGCGACTGGGTACACTAATTCAGCCTCTATTCCGGTAGTGACCGCTCCGCCTTTTGCTGGTGGAGATGATGTTGCGTTTGATCCGAATGATGGAGACGTAACTTTTACAGCTCACTGGGCTGATACAAATACAGGTCCTCCTACAAACAAAAAAATGACCATGTATGTCTGTCGAACAAATGCCATAGTTCGTGATCATGACCCAAGTCAAGGCTGCACAGTTACTGGTGGTGTTTCAGATGAATGGTGTAAATTTACAGATACCACTGTTCCTCCTACAGGCGAGGGCAACATTTCTTGTTTCGCAGACACAAGCAACCAAAATGTTTTTGGCACCATAGATTATTATGTATGGATGTGCGACGGTCATTGGGCTTGTTCGGCGAACTCAGTTACAAATAAAATTTTTGTAAATCGTCGTCCTAGCGTTGCCGATGGCATGTCTGCTCCAAACTGGAATCCAAGCCAGGCGGCTGATACAGCCACCCAGGATCAAAGTGATTTACGCGCAACCTTAAAATGGGATATTAATGACACCTTGGATACTTCTCGAACGAACTTATCAGACGGCTATCTGTCGCTTACTCAAGATGGTGGAGGCGGAACTAAATTCGGTAGATATAGCGATGGTGATTTTGGGCTTACTACGGCTTGCACTCATCCGCAGTGCAGTGTCCTCGTAACAGACAGAGGAGTAACCACTTTGACAAAAATGTTGAATTGGGACAAGGCGTACAGGTGGAGCGCAAGAGTGAAAGATGCTTGGGCCTGGTCAGAAGCGAGAGATTTCGATACTACTAACATAAGTGTCTTGACTGATGATAATAGTGGACTTGGCAATGGCATGAACGCGAGTATTAATACGGCCAAAAACCCGCTAGATTCCAACAAAACTTTCACCACCTACAAACACAATTTTCCAATCGTAAATCAAGATAACGTGGATTATTTCCCCAAGGTTCCAAGCGCCAATGAAGAAGTAAAAGCAAATCCAAAAGGGAAGTGCTTTGCTGATAATAAACCTGCTTCAAGTGATATTAATGCAAGTACCGTAGCGGTCGAATGTGATCAAGCTCTCTTGAATTGTATATATGATTGGGACACTTCAGGCGCGTCTGCGGCGCAATTAAAAGACCCCTC
>JBBRXK010000021.1:0-12115 GCA_038248465.1 Patescibacteria group bacterium
CAAACAGAATGTAGTAGTAGCTTAGATTTTCTGCAAAGTCTGTGTCTGTGAAATTTTCATTTTTTCCTTCATACAATTTGTCACAATAATCCTCTACGGCTTTGTAGGAAAAATAATTTTCAATTGGAAAATTTGAACGAAAAAGGATGGTGCTGGCAAAATTAGAATCAACGGGGTTATTCCAAGTAATTGTGGCAGTTTTATTTTCGGAAATAATGCTTGCATCACTTGGTTTCGCGAACATGATTTCTGCGCCAACAAAAATTGGCGCAAACAACAGTGAAATTAAAACGGGAATAAATATTTTTTTCATATTTTGTTCTTTAATTGTATTATACAATATATTTAAGTTGTTGGGAATATACATTTTTTAGCCTCTACAAAACCACGGTTTTTTCAAAAAAATAGGGACAATTTAAAAAACCCCGATTCGGAAAGAATCGGGGGATACGAAAGATAGGGTTGGGTTTTTATTTTTTTGTTTTTCGGCGCGCAACTGCCAGGCCGACAACCCCAGTTCCGAAGAGTAGCATGGTTGCTGGCTCGGGTACGGGCGCAGTCCCCGCTATGTCGTGGTTGTGCTGGAAACCACCGCCATCGTGAATTTGGAAACCCCCCCCATCGTGAATTTGGAAACCACCCCAGTGCTTATTGAAAAACGGAAATAAGGTGACGAAATCGCATACCTTGGGGAGTATATCTATCCAAGGCAGAGAGTTTCCCCATGATCCTGTCGGCAGGGTTTTCGCCGAGGTCATGAAATCATTCATGTTGAAACCTGGGACGAGCGGTGAGGCAAGGGCAGTGAATGCCGTAAATACCCCCCCCGATTGTGAAAAGAAGCAAAACTTTGACCAATTTGTTGTGCATTTTTTCTCCTTTTTTGATTGGTTTTTTTTACATAAGAATCCTTCCACCATTTGAAAGGCTCTCATCATACTAGCATTTATATAGATAATTGTCATAGCAGTATGCTACATTTTGCTCCCAAGCTTAATCAACATATTTTCGCAAGTTATAAAGGACGAAAACTAGAATTTAATCAAATATTAATAAGTCAAAGATATAATTATAAAGAGTGAAATAAAAAAGTGAGTTATTATGTTAAGATATAAAGAGATAATAAAAATAATTAGCATGCCAGTTTTGTTTTCTTCGCTTTGCTGTTTGTCACCGCTTTTGCTTGTGATATTTGGTTTGAGTACTGCCAGTTTTGCTGCTTCGCTAACGGATACTTTGTACGGCACATATAGATGGGTGTTTCGGGGCGTCGGTTTGTTGTTGCTAGCCGTTAGTTTGTTTTTCTATTTTTATAAACAAAAGGGGATTTGCAGTTTGGATCAAGCCAAGCGTAGAAAAAATGAGATTTTAAATATTGTCCTAGTTGCCCTAATCCTTGGGGCGATTGCTTATGTTTTTTGGCTCTATGTAGTCGTTGAACTAGTAGGAAAAATATATAAAATCTGGTAGGTGGATAAAAAAAATGAAAAAGAAAATAATTATTTTCATCTCAGTCGTTTTATTAAGTTCATTAATTTTATTGTTAATTCTTATGTTACCAGGAAAATTAAATACAACAAAAGATTTGAGTGGATTAGCGCTTGCTACTTTTGCCGGTGGGTGTTTCTGGTGTGTTGAGGCAGACTTTGAAAAAGTGGCAGGCGTAGTAGAGGTAATTTCTGGTTATACTGGTGGGTCTATTGTCGATCCGAGTTACGAGCAGGTTAGCGCTGGTGAAAGCGGACATCGTGAGGCCGTGCAAGTTTTTTATGATAAAGAAAAAATAAGTTATCGAGATTTGCTTAGATATTTTTTTCGACATATTGATCCTAGCGATGCCGGTGGCTCTTTTGGTGATCGAGGCTCGCAATACAGCTCAGCGATTTTTTATAACAACGAAGAGGAGAGCGTTATAGCCGAAGAAGAAAAGCAGAAATTAGCAGATGCTAAAGTGTTTAGTAAAAATATTGCTACCGCGATAATTAAATTTGACAAGTTTTATAATGCCGAAAATTATCATCAAGATTATTATGAACGCAATACTATAAAATACAAATTTTATCGTAATGCTTCGGGGCGTGATGATTTTTTGGAACAGTCATGGCAAAACAGCAAGCCACAAGTGGAGACCTATTTAAAAGAAACTGAAAAATTTGACTTGAGCAAGTTAACGCCTCTGCAGTACGAGGTAACCCAAGAAAATGGCACTGAGCCGGCTTTTAAGAACGAATATTGGGATGAAAAGCGTGACGGTATTTATGTTGATGTTGTTTCGGGTCAAGCGCTCTTTTCTTCGCGCGATAAATACGATTCGAGTACAGGTTGGCCAAGTTTTACAAAACCAATTGAGGAGAATAGTGTAAGTCTCAAGGAAGATAAACAACTTTTTTCGACACGAACAGAGGTGCGCAGTAGTGATGCAAACTCGCATTTGGGTCATGTTTTTGACGATGGTCCCGCGCCTACCGGAGAAAGATTTTGTATGAATTCATCTGCTCTGCGTTTTGTGCCCAAAGAAGATTTGGCAAATCAGGGCTATGAAAAATATTTGGCATTATTTGAATAGCGTGATAATATAAAAGAGCGGAAAGCTTTTTGTATCGTCAAGAATGAAAAATCCTAGATAACAAAAATAGCCTAGTTATTTTTGTTGTCTAGGATATTTCATTAGAACCTTGAATACTGTGTCCATGTCTTTCCGATTTGTAAATTTTGCACTAAAATATATACAGCATTTCCTTGAAAAAGCGTTTTGAATTTGTAAAAAAGAACAAAACGCTATGTTGACAAAAATACAAAAAAAGAGAAAATTATCAACAAGGTAATAAAAAAATCCAATCAAGAAAACAATCTGATTGGATTTTGCTTAAGCTTTTTGGATCTTAGTGGATTGTAATTATTTTGGCGCGAAGTCCCTGAATGCCTATTTTATAAGTCGAACTGACCGCTGAATCGGCACATAAAAATTCTTCGGCCAAATCAAGAAAGGCATTGGCATCACTCAAATCCATTTTTAAGCTGAGCGAAATTTTATTTTTACTGATTAGCCCGACCACATATTCCTCGAACCATAACATCGCTCTAATAAATCCCGTACTGTACAATTCACGAATTACTTGCCCTTCGGGAGAGTTTTGGGGCGCGGATAAGTCCAAAGTATTTGGATGAAAAAAGACCATTTTATTCTCCTTTATTTTTTCTTTTTTTTGATGTAAACTGTTATAATGGTTTATAGTATATCGTCACGAATAAGATGTCAATAAGCTTTTGTAAATAATCTATGTCTAGGAATTTCCGTTCCTCAGCATCTAAAAAATATTTTAGCGTTTTTATTAATAATGATCAGAATGAAGCACTATAAAATAAAACTTAGTTTTCCGGTTTTAAAATGTAGATCTGTGATGGCGGAAACCGCTGTATTTTGTATTAGAACCAATGAAGAAATTAAGATGGTCTATGGCGCAGTGGACTGGTACGAGGACAATATATTTTCTCGGCATTGCGCTGACTTATCTAGACGCTGTGTGCAAAAAAGACAAAGATTGCGTGCGATTGTAAACATCCACAACAAAAACGGCATTCGTGATTTGGAACAGATACTTAGACTAAAAGAATCGATAAAAAACGGCAAAAATATTTTGACTGAAGCGGGCATGCCGAATATCAAAATACTAAAAACTAAAAACAACAAGCTATTTCTTTTTGATGGTCATCATTCCATGCTTGCCTATATGGCCAATGGCATCAAGCACCTGGACAATATCCCTCATCTCTTGATTGAAAAAATAAACAATGGTAAGCGCGATGACGATGATATTTGTCATTTTTTTGGAGGACTATTGCCGGAAAAAATGAAAAAAAATTGGCAGGATTATACTGTAAATTGGCAAGCGCCAAAAACAAAACAACTTTGTATTCGCAAACAAAAAAACATGGGCGAGTTATTTGATGCGCTCAGCTATACTTTGGCTTAAAATTAATTATGGCAAAAACACTAGAACAAAAAATTTGTGTTAGCATAACTGGCATTGAAAGTGGCGATTGGCAGAGCAAGTTAGGGGAAATAAATAACCTGGGAATTGAAACAGTTGCCTTGATATTGGAAAATTACAAAATAGATGAACGAAGGGAAATTTACAAGGCGCTAGAAAGTTCGACTATAAAAAGTATTCCCTTGGTTCATTTGCGAAATGATATGGAGCGGTGGGAGTTAAAATATTTGCATGACAAATTTGCGAGTAAATATCTCACTATCCATGAAGACTCTTTTGTGGTTATAGAAAAATGGCAAGGATATTTCCAGAATTTGTTTTTGGAATTCAATTATGATGATAGAATTCCGGCTAATGTAGAAGTAGAAAGGATAGGTGGTTTCTGTGTTGATTTGGCGCATTTTATGGCTGCCACGCTGCGCGATGCAAAAGAATTTGCATACACCAAGGCGCGGAGAAGGAGCAAGAAAGTTTTTGCTTGTAATCATTTGTCTGGGTTTTCATATGATACAAAGCGAGACTTGCATAATGTAAAAAATATTCAAGACTTCAGCTATCTAAAGTCACTTCCAGAATACGTTTTTGGTGATGTGATTGCTGTGGAAGTTTTTAACTCAATCGCCGAACAACTAGAATATAAAAAAGGGATTATTGCTTTGTTAAACCAGGGATGATTAAAAAAGTCGCAATAGGTTTTGTGGGTCAATATAAAGCTTATTTTTAAGTATTCAAAAATATTAGTTAAACGAAAAAGAACTATTGTGGATAAATCATAATAGTTCTTTTTTTATTCGTTAAAAAAAGAGTTTGACAAAAAAAATCTGAAAGAGTAAGATTTAGCTACCCTCCCTGGTAGGGTAAATAAATATAAATAATATGATGGAAAAATCTAAAAAAACACCAAAGCAAGATGTGGCGAGACGCCTCAAAATTGTCAAAGGGCATCTAGCAAAAACAATTGAGATGGTTGAAGGCGGTACTTATTGTATCGATATATTGCAACAGACAGCCGCGATACGCAACGCCATCAAAAAAGCCGAGGAAATTTTATTGATCAATCACTTGAATAGTTGTGTGGTGAGTGCCTTGAAATCTGGACTCAACGAAAAAACCGCCGATGAACTTGGACGTGTGTTTCGGAAATTGGGCTAATCCCAAACCTTGACTTTGTATCGTATGGGAATATTCATTCTAGACAATAGACGAAGCACTTACTTATTAAAATTATGCTTATTAATATTTAATTAAAATATATGTCTCATATAATAAGTGTGCCGATCAAAGGCATGCATTGTCGCTCATGTGAAATATTGGTGGAAGAAGAGTTAAAAGAATTAAAAAATATTGAGAAGGTTGAAGTAAATCACAAGCAGGGGCAGGCTATAATACACTATACGGGAAATACACCTAGCGATGAGGAAGTAAAAAGCGCAATAGTAAAAGCAGGCTACAGTGTTGGAGTCGCGGACGAATTAACAATTTTTAGTAGGGACAAAAATGAATACAAGAATTTGGGACTAGCTTTTTTGTTCTTGACGATTTTGTATCTGCTTCTAGATCGATTCGGTTTAACAAGTTTTAGTCTGGCCTCTGATCTTGGCAAGCCAAGTCTTGGGTTTATTTTGCTCGTTGGCTTGGTGGCAGGTTTTTCTACTTGCATGGCTTTGGTGGGAGGCTTATCACTTGGGCTGTCAACAAAATTTCTAAAATCACATCCAGAAGCAGGAGCTGCGCAACGTTTTCGACCACATTTATATTTTATTTTGGGCAGAATTGTGTCCTATGCTTTTTTTGGAGGTCTGCTCGGTGCTCTTGGTACACTGATAAAAATATCAAGCACAGCCAATGGAATAATTACCACAATTCTAGGATTTGTTATGATTGTTATGGGTCTACAAATCATAAATATATTTCCACGTCTAAATAATATAAAGCTTACATTGCCAAAGGGGATAGCCAGGGCATTTGGAATCAGTCGGTCAGGCAAAGAATATAGTCATACTAACTCAATGATTCTTGGCGCAATAACGTTTTTCTTACCATGTGGCTTTACTCAAGCGATGCAACTATACGCTGTTACTACTGGCAGCTTCGTTTCGGGGGCTATTGTTTTGGGTCTGTTTGCAATTGGTTCAGCGCCTGGACTACTTAGTATCGGAGGCCTCACCTCTCTTGTGCGTGGCAATTTTAAAGAATGGTTTTTCAAGGTCGCGGGACTCGCGGTCATTTTCTTTGGCTTATTCAATCTAAATAATTGCTACACTTTGGCAAGTTTGCAATTTGGAATAGCCAGTGATAAAAATACTTCCCAAACGCAGGAAGTAAACGATCCAAATGTGCTACTGCAAAATGGAGTGCAAATAGTACACATGATTGAGTCTCGGCGTGGTTATTCACCAAATAAATTTTTGATCAAAAAGGGCATCCCCGTAAAGTGGGTGATCGATGCACAAGCACCATCATCTTGCGCAAGCGCCATCATCTTGCCCAAATTGAATATCGAAAGAAGTCTGATGGCCGGCGAAAATATTATTGAATTCACGCCAACAGAATCAGGCGACTTGCCTTTCTCATGTTCGATGGGAATGTATAGTGGCGTGTTTAGTGTTGTTGAATAAAACGTAGTTGCAAAAAAGAAAAAATTTAAAAATATGAAAAACGAAAATACTAACAAACGTGTGAACCTTTCACTCACAGGCATGCACTGTGCGTCTTGCGCCAATCTTATTGAGCGTTCACTCGGCAAAGTGCCAGGAGTAAAGAATGCGAATGTAAATTTTGCTGCTGAGAAGGCCGCGATTATTTTTGACGAAAACCAAGTAAATACTGGAATCTTGATTGAAGCAGTGGCGCAAGCGGGTTACAAAGCAGTTTTGTTTGACGCTAGTGACAGAGATTTTGAACGGCGCAAGCGCGACGAGGAGACGAAAGATTATGCCAGAAAGTTTTGGGTAAGCATCGTACTTAGCTTACCGATGATGTATTTTATGTTGCTTGATTTTTTTCCGATTCCAGGAAAAACAATTTTCATGCCTTATGCTGGAATTGTTTCATTACTCCTTGTCTTGCCAATCCAGTTTATCATCGGGGCGGGATTTTACAAGGGGATGTGGGCTGCGCTCAAAATGAAAACATTCAATATGGATAGCTTGGTGGCTATCGGAACATCAACAGCCTTCATCTATAGCACCATCAACTACATCTTGTATGTAAAGAGTAGTGGGTCACTCATCGGTACGACGGGCAAGATTCCGGAAATGTATTTTGAGACATCAGCCTACCTCATCGCCTTTGTCATGCTCGGCAAGTGGCTCGAGATGCGTGCCAAAGGGAAAACTGGCGATGCTATCAAGGCGCTCATGGGTTTGCAAGCAAAAACCGCACGTGTTATTCGTGATGGCAAAAGCATTGATATGGAAGTAGAAAATGTAGTTCAAGGCGATATCGTGCTCGTGCGACCCGGGGAGAAAATTCCCGTTGATGGGCAGATCAGCAAAGGATCTTCAGCCGTAGATGAATCGATGATTAGTGGTGAAAGTTTGCCCGTTGAAAAAAATATTGGTGACATGGTGATCGGAGCTACGATCAACAAGACCGGTAGTTTTGAGTTTCGCGTGATGCGCGTTGGCGCGGAGACGGCGCTTGCCCAAATCATCCGTCTCATCGAGGACGCACAAGGGTCGAAAGCGCCGATCCAAGGTTTTGCGGATCGTATATCGGCGGTCTTTGTACCAACAGTTATCGGGCTTGCACTTTTTACATTTCTTGTCTGGTTTTTTTTGCTGGGAGCGAGTTTGTCTTTTGCGCTTATGGCATTTACTTCGGTAATCGTGATTGCTTGCCCCTGCGCACTTGGGTTGGCGACACCTACATCCTTGATGGTTGGCACCGGCAAGGGCGCAGAGTATGGCATACTTATCAAAGGAGGTGAGCCACTCGAAGCAGCCTGTCACATCAACACGATTGTATTTGACAAAACTGGTACGCTGACCAAGGGCAAGCCGGAGGTGACAGATATTCTCAAATTCAGTTCACTTGATGAAGGCGGAATACTAAAAATCGTCGCCAGTCTGGAAAAATTATCCGAGCATTCACTTGCCGAAGCGATCTATCTATACGCGACAAATAAATCAATTAAACTTGATGAAATAAACAATTTTTCGGCTGTGCCTGGCTTTGGTGTCAAGGGAAGTATTGGCGATACTGAATATTATTTTGGCAATCGTCGTTTGCTGGCCGATGTACTTGGGCATGATCTAAGCAAGATTGATGAGCAATTAAAAACTCTCGAGGAGCAAGGCAAAACGGCGATGATACTCGCTGATAAAAACGAAATTATCGGTGTCGTTGCTGTCGCTGATACGCTCAAGGACAGCGCGATTGAGGCCATTGCCAAATTAAAAAAACTTTCCTTGGATATCTGGGTGATTACAGGTGACAATGAGAGAACAGCTCGTGCCATCGCTTCGCAACTCGGTATCACCAATATTTTGGCCGAGGTCTTACCAGAGCACAAGGCAAGCGCAGTGAAAAAATTACAGACAGAGGGCAAAAAAGTAGCGATGGTTGGTGATGGCATCAACGACGCACCCGCACTCGCACAAGCTGATCTTGGAATCGCGATGGGGTCGGGGACCGATGTGGCGATGGAAGCTGGGGGAATTGTGATCATGAAGAATAATTTGAACGATGTGGTGACTGCCTTTGAATTGTCCAAGGAGACTATGACGAAAATCAAGCAAAATATGTTTTTTGCCCTCTTTTATAATATGATCGGAATTCCAATCGCCGCACGTGTATTTGCTGGCATTGGTTTAGTGCTCAAACCAGAATTGGCTGGGCTTGCGATGGCGCTGAGCTCGATATCGGTTGTGAGCAACGCCTTGCTTCTCCGCTACTTTAGGCCAGGAAAGCGAAACTATCTTTCCCTCTTGGCGCCGATTATTATGGTAATTATTTTTACGTTCGGATTTTATCAATTTGCTCGTTTTAGCGCCAATATGGATTTTGTGAAATAGCTAAAATAGTCACAAATAAAAATCTTCCTTATTTTTTGCCTGACACATGTGCCTAGAGAGTAAACGGTGATTGTGAACACAATAATTAATAGACTTTATTTTATAGTACATTTTTATTAATAATTTATGATTGAATAAAAAAAATAGTATTGCGTATATATGGATAGATATCATTAATAAAAAAAATATGCAAAAATATAAACAAGCCGCAATAAGTATCGCATTTCTAACTATAATATTATCTGGTGGAGCAAGCAATGGACTTGTTAGAATCGGCGAAAATAGTTCAAATAGAAAACCACAAGGACAAGAAGAAAGTATATTAGAAACTTTTGAAAACGGAGATTACGATTCTTGGAAAAAAATAATTGGCAAAAAAGGCGGTAGTTATAGCACAGTTAGTCAAAACGAGTTTGATAAATTTGTATCTGCCAGAAAATTTGCACGTAGAGGTGAATACGACAGGGCGATTGCATTGGCTAGATCAGTTGAAAAAACCCTAAAAGAAAAATTTGCATCCCCGATTATTTAAATCTTTTTATATTATAGTAATTTTTTTTCGGGACATAGCAAATTGCTTTTAGCATTTTTATTATTTTTGATTTGTTGCCCAGCCTGGCAAGCGAATTTTTTGCTATTGAAATCCACCCCCTTAATATGTTACAATAAAAAAGTAATTTAATAAATTACGTAATGAATACGTAATTTTTATTTAGCTAATATCTTTGTAATATGTCAAATATTAAGTACGACGAAAGGGGCGGAATTATTAGTCTCGAAGATAATTTGAAGATTGATGCAAGCAGTAGGAATGTGAAAAAACACTCTTATAGTTTTCTGGAGCGTTTGTTGCTAAAAAGAAACCGTCGCCTCAACTATTTGCTCGACGACAGTGGTAAATATAAATGTCGCAATGAGAAAACACCAAGTGTGATTCGGATTGGTCCGACTAATCGTTGTACGGCTCAATGTTTTTATTGTCCGCGGGCGCACATTCATGAAAACGGTAGTGGCTATATGGATTTTGGTATGTACGAAAAAATTATAGCCTGGGCCAAAACGAAGGGCGTGCGTGAAATATCTTTTGCGCTTTTTGGTGAACCGCTACTCCATCCGCGAATATTTGATATGTTTGAACTGGCAAGTCGGGGTGGCTTTAGATTACGCCTGTCGACGAACGCAATTATCATGAGCGCCGATTTTGCGGATCGTATACTCGGTATTCCTTTTGAGGTTATGGAAATGTCACTCGACGGTTATAGCAATCTTGAGTATGAAAAAGGGAAGATGGTCAATCAGTATGATCGGGCCAAGAAAAATATTGAATATTTGTTGGCGCAAGCCAAAGTGAAAAAAGTAAAAACCAAATACAATATTCATTTTGTCGATGCTGGTAATGTGAGTCAGGAGAACAAAATTAATTTTGTTTCCTATTGGAAGAAGCAACTGGAGGGGCTCGATTATGAAACCAGTTTTTATTACGAGCCACACAATTGGGCGGGGACCAGGAGTGAGGTCGCCAAGAATGTGAATTGGTTTGATAAATTATTATCAAAACTAGAATTCAAAAAACCCTGTATATATATCAAGGGGCTTAATATTGATTGGAATGGTAATTGCATAATCTGCACAAATGACCCAACGGAGACGGCGGTGATTGGGAATATGAACGAGAGTGATTTGAGTATGATTTACAACGGCGAGAAGCGGATGAAATATTTGAGTGCGCATGAGAGTGGCGATTTTAGAGAATTAAATTGCGCTGTCTGTACGGTGAATAGCTATTGGCCATTACTATTTTTAAAGAAGCGGGTGCTGAATTATTTTAGCTAACTTAACAACATGAATATTTTAATAATAACCCAAAAGATTGACAAGAACGATGACGTGCTTGGTTTTTTTCATGACTGGGTGGGGGAGTTTGCGAATCAGTACGAGAAAGTCTCGGTTATTTGTCTTGAGAAAAGAGAGTTTAGTCTGCCCCAGAATGTGACCGTGTTTAGTCTCGGCAAAGATCAGCTAAAAAATAAGTATAAAAAATTAAAAATTTTAAAAAAATTAATTTACACCTTTAATTTTTATAAATTGATTTGGCAGTTGAGGTGCGAATACGATTTGGTTTTTGTACATATGATTCCGCTCTACGCGAATTTTGGAGCACCAGTCTGGCGCATGCTTGGCAAAAAAACTTCTCTTTGGTACGCGCATGGACATGTGTCATTGGCGCTTCGGATTGCCGAGAAGCTGGTTGATGTGATAGTTACATCAACCCCAGAAGGCTGTCGACTACCGAGTGAGAAAGTGAAAATTGTGGGACAGGGGATAGATGTCGAAAAATTTTCACAGCCAAGCAAGTCGTCAAAAACAAAAATTAAAAATAATGATATTCAAGAGAATGGTATTGAATTAAAAAATATAGCGCAGGACAAAGCCAACTTCAATGACTCGGTACGTGATAAATCCCAAATCAATGACGCGGTGCGAAGTAAATTTATTTTTACTGAAGTGGCTAGAGATCGGGGTTTGTTTGAAATTATATCAATTGGACGGATCGCGCCAGTGAAAGATTATGAAACATTAATTAGAGCGCTAGAGTTGGTGGTAAAAAAATATAAACAAAAAAAAGTTTATTTAAAAATTATTGGCGCGGCCCTGCTTGATGATCATGAACACTATTTTCGAAAACTTAAGCGATTGGTGCAAGAAAAAGGTCTAGAAAAATATGTAGAATTTACCGGTTCGGTGCCTTTTGTAAAAATTACCAAACATATTGCAACGGCCAATTTGATGACGAGCGCATCGCGGACAGGGAGTATGGACAAAGTAATGCTTGAAGCCATGAGTTTTGGCTTGCCGGTTATCACCTGCAACGTGGCCATGAAAGAAATTTTGCAAAAACATAAAGAGACCCTAATGTTCAACGTGGGAAATTATAAAAAATTAGCTGAACTGATTGTGGATTTTATAAATATGAAGTCTGAAGACAGAAAAAAAATAGGCAAGAAACTACGAGCTGAAGTAGTAAAAAACCACAGCTTAAAGAGCCTGGTTAAAAAGATAAAAAAATGTGTGGAATAAACGGCTTTAACTTTAAGGATGAAGAGC
>JBBRXK010000022.1:0-10972 GCA_038248465.1 Patescibacteria group bacterium
ATTAAAAAGCCTGATATCGTCGATTTTGTATTTCATCATCGCGAGACGAGTGAGACCGATACCAAAAGCAAAGCCCGAATATTTTTCCGGATCAATGCCTCCATGACGGAGCACTTCGGGGTGCACCATGCCCGCACCAAGCATTTCTAACCAGCCCGTGTGCTTACATGCTGGACACTTGGCGCCTTTGCAAATTGTGCAAGCAATATCAAATTCGAGTCCAGGCTCGACAAATGGGAAGTAACCAGGGCGAATTCTCGTCTCGATATCTTCTTTAAAAATCCCTTTTAAAACTTCTTTTAATACCGCTGATAGATTGGCCAGAGAAATATCTTCACCAATCATCAGACCTTCGATTTGATAAAAAGTCGTGTCATGTGTCGCATCGGTTGCTTCATTGCGAAATACTCTGCCCGGGACCACACAGCGGAGTGGCGCCCCGTATTTTTGCATAGCGCGCACCTGCACTGGTGATGTATGAGTTCTCATCACCATATCAAATTCTTCTTCCTTATTTTTTTTGTCAATATAAAATGTATCCTGCATATCACGTGCTGGATGATTGGCGGGGACATTGAGAGAAGTAAAATTATAGAAATCGCTCTCAAGTTCTGGACCGTCGAGGACCATAAAACCCATTTTACCAAACAAGACTTCTAGTTCATTGATAATTTGACTAATCGGATGTATGTGACCACGCGCAATGATTGGCCCAGGCAAGCCAACATCAACAAATCTATCGTCAGGCTTTGACTCGAGGACTCTTTTTATTTCGGCAATTTTTCCCATTATTTCATTTTTGACATTATTGGTTATTTTGCCAAAATTTTTTTTGTCCTCCTCGCTTAGTCCTACAATCGTGCGCAGTATTCCCGTCAATTCTCCTTTGCGCCCTAAATATTTTTTTTCTAAAGCAACGAGAGCATCAAGATCTTTTAGTTCACTAATTTTTTTTATCGCGTCATTTTTTAATTGTTCTAGTTTTGCCAACATATATGCTTCGCGTATTAAAATTATTTATGTTCAAAATTAAGTAATATAAATTCGAGGATTGATAAGCTTAGTACCAACAAGGCGACATTTGTCCAAGAAAATAGTTTCATTGATAATAGAAACAAGCTAGCGATAATCAAAAAAGATAATAAAAACGATTGTCTAAAAGCGTCTTTCACTAGTCTAAAAACAAGTTCTTGCTTCATGGCGATGAACCTAATAACAAATCCGAGTAAAGAGGCGGTGCCAAGCAAGGACAAAAATAAAGAAAAATAAAACAAAGAAAAACCAAGCCAATTGGTCACCTCTGGGTCTACTTGATTTACTATCACCAGCCACAATAGCCAACAGATTGTGGTCGTGATAAACATTATGCTTGAATAGCCTTTTAGGGTCATAGAGTAGCTAGAATCAAATTAAGTCTACAGGGCGCTCACAGTGGTCAAAAATACTATGATTTCTTGAAAAAAATGAAAAAACAAATGTATTCTTGCCCGAATACTCTATCATTTACTTTATTTTTTTGCAAGCGAAATTATTTGTAGAAAATTAGCATTATTGATGGCAAGCACTGCCATTAAGAGGACAATAAATTGTACCATCAGGAGAAAAAGAATAAACATTTTCCGTGTTGTAGCCATACACCGATGATTCAGCTGGACCATTTATCACCTTATCTGCGGTAAAAGAACCACCAAATGTTTTCGTTGATTCATTCCAGCACGTAGCCGGGTCGAAGCCAGCGCAAGCGCCCATCGTATTTATCGGGTCGAGTGGCAAGCTGGCAACCCCAAGCTCTGGGGCAAGTGTCAAATTCCAACTCGGCCAGCTAGACAAAGTAATGCCCGGCAGATAGGTACCGCCACCCAGTTTTGGATAATATTTTTTCTGCAAATAAAAATCCGCAATTGTTGTGCGAATATCGGCCAGATTGGCGTAACGCACGGTATTGCGAGTAATCATGGCTTTTCTGCTACTGCAGAATATTCCTTTCGGACAATCCTTGTCTCGCCAACAACTTTGGTTTGCCTCATCGACGAGATGACATTTATTATCCGGGTTGCTAACGGGGCTACACTCATAACCCTTTTTGCAATCGCTTGAATTTTTGCAAATTAAAGTAGAGATATCGCAGTGCCCATAATCTGTAGTTTCATTGATCAAGTTATTATTAAATGTCCAGCGCATCAGCATACCAGCAAAAACATCTTCGGTACTAGGAGCAGATGCTTGCGAATATGACAACAGGTATATATTTGAATATTCATTTACCCCGTCAGTATTGCCAGCATTTACATAAACCGTTCGTCCGTCACGAACTGCATCGTAGCCGTCAACCACCAAGGCCTGGGGTGCACCCGAAAATTCCTTTACCACTGTATACCAGCGCAGCGCCGAATATCGATCCAGATTTGGTCTTACTTGAATAGCGATAGCATCATTTTCTTGGGCCCGGATGGCTTGACTCTGCCAAAAAATTAAAGTAGCCAAAAATAAAGCCAACAAAATAGCAGAATTAAGACTAAAGAAAATTAATTGTCTTATTCGAAATTTGTTAAACATAGCTGCTTGTCTTAAAAAATATAAATTATTATTATCTCCAATCTATTATAACATAAATTATCATTTTTTTCCAAAAAATATCGGCCATCGATTATGAAGCTCTGAATTCACAGATACTGTTGAAATCACAATATTCGCACAGGTAGCCAGGCGTGGGCTGAAAATTTCCCTCACTTATTTTAGCTATAGTTTCGATTATTTCCTGTTTCAATTTTTCCTCATCTTTTGCAGTTGCTACAAAAGAAAAGGGAGCTCCTTCTTTTAGATAAAAAAATGTTAAGCGCGATACTTTTTTACCCAAGCCTTCCTCGAGTGCCATTTTATATAAAATAAGTTGTCTTTTTTCTTTATACGTTATTTTCTCCTTCGTTGCGCCGGTTTTATAGTCAATGATTTCATATGTTCCATCGGCAAGCACATCAACGCGATCTATGCTACCTTTGAATAAATAATTACCAATTTTGTAAACGAAATTTTTTTCGACAAATTGGACATTGGGCCATAACGCTTTACTACTTGCTTCATAAAACAAGCGCAACATTTCCGTGCCTAATTTTTTATAATCGGCTCGGTCTTTTTGATCAGCATAGCCATCATCCTGCCAATATTTTTTATAATTTGAAAGTAACAATTCCATACTGGGGACTAGCATATTTTCTCGGTCGGGGAATAGTGAGGCCTGATTGCTCTTGATCAAAATATGCATGGAGTCTTTTAGGGTGTTGTGCATCAATCGACCAAATATAAAGACGGCCTTGCTTAGGACGGGAATTTTGAGGATAAAATTAAATTTATATTGAAGGGGACAATTTGCGTATGCCTCGATCTGCGAAAAGGAAAATTTACTAGGCATATTATAGCCAGGGATTGTGCCAAGAAGTGGACTGCTGATACTTTCGATATCGCGTAATAACAGATTGCTCTCATTTTTGTCACCGCTATAGTCGCTAGTGTTTATACTTGTTTCTCCTACAAATACCGATGCTTTTTTCTCGCGGACACCACCACAGTCTTTGGCGCTCGTGAGATATAGTTTTTCTTTGGCTCTGGTCAGAGCTACATAAAACAAACGACGTTCCTCCTCGACATGGCTATTTTTGGAACTGATTATTTTTTCTTTGACAAGTGCCTCGGGAATCACGATTTTGTCTTGGCGATTGATAGTTGGAAATTTTTTATCAACTAAATTTACCAAAAAAACATATTTGAATTCGAGTCCCTTGGATGCGTGCACGGTCATGATACTCACAGTATCAGAATCATCATAGTCGAGACGCAACGACCCAGTTTCACCCGACTCTAGTTCCATTTCGTACAACTCCAAAAAATCTTTTAATCGTGAGCCCGGTAAATCATTGTCGAACTTTTTTATTTTTTGATAAAACTGATTGAGGTGCGAAAAATATTCTCGATTCTCATGAAAGACCTTTTTATCAAGACCAGCATCATGCACAAAATTTACAAAAACTCGCGAGGCACTTTCTTTTTTTACAAGTACGGAGTGTTTGGCGATAAGACCAAGGAGAAAGCCAATATTCTTGACGGCCTCGTCGCTAATATCGGGGATCATGGTCAAATTTTTCAATGCCTCAAACAATGACCATGCTTTTTTCCGCGCAAAACGACTAATCGCTACCAAATCACTGTGCGCCACTTTGAACACTTCCATATTGAGAACTCGAAACAAGGCGCTCGACTCATGATACTGATCAAGCAATTTCAAATATGCCACACAATCGATAATAATTGATTTATAATAAAGTCCGCGCAAGGAAACAAATGTATTTGGAATTCCGGCCCGTTTTAGTTCTGATACGTATTCATCGGCGGAGGAATTGGCTCTGACCAAAATCGCAAAATCGGACCAATTGGCATTTGGCTCATTTTTTTAATATTTTTAATTTGCCCTATCACCCACTCTTCCTCTTCCACAACACTGGAAAAACTAAAGTGACCGACTTCAGATTTTACGTCACGACCAGATAGCAGTCTTTTGTTGATGTGTATTTTTTCCTCCAAGCGATTCGGATTATTATTTTGGATAAATTTGTAAGCTAAATCGAGGATTTCCTGCCCCGAACGATAATTCATAGTCAAAACATTTTCCTTGGCGTCTGGGTAATCATCTTTGAACTGCAAAATATTTGATAGTGATGCCCCACGAAATTTATAGATACTCTGATCATCATCACCCACTACCAAAAGATTGTTTCTGGGTAGGGCTAGCAACTTGATGAGGGCATACTGTGACCAATTAGTGTCTTGGAACTCATCGATCATGACATACTTGAATTTCTCGCGATAAAATTTTAAGATTGCTGGTCGCGTCTCAAACAATTTGAGTGTATATGTTATTAAATCGCCAAAATCCAAAACCCCCTTTTCAAGTAGCAGTTTGTTGTAAGTTGTGTAGGCACCTGCTAGTTCAAGGTAGCGATCTATTTCTTGATTGTCCTCTTGGTCGCTAGCGCTGCTTGTATCTTTTTCATTATTTTTTAATTGTGCACAAAAGCGTGAATATTGCGAAGGAAAAATATACTCATCTTTTAATCGCGAGAAGTGTTTTACCAACTCATAAATAAATTTATTTGGATTGCCGAGTGGTTTGTAATAATCAAGGTGAAATAAAGCCAAATTCTTTTTTATAAGTATCCATTGTTCAGTAGAATTTAAAATTTTGAAATCGGGGCTTAGGCCGATGTCGAGAGCATGTTCGCGTAATATTCGTTCGCAAAAACCATGAAAAGTAGAAATCCAGAGATCAAAATAGCCATAAGGCAAAATGTCCAAGGCCCTATCTTCCATCTCACCCGCTCCTTTCTCGGTAAATGTCAGAAGCAAGACCTCATCGCCTCGCGCCAATTTTTGCTCTACCAAATAGCGTAAGCGCTCAACCAAAATAGTGGTCTTGCCCGTACCAGCGCCAGCCACTACAAGCATTGGTCCATCGGTGTGTAAAACCGCTTTTCCCTGTTCAGTGTTTAATTGTTTTTTTTCTTTGCTCATTTTTTTATATTTTGCTAGCGACTCTTACGCTCTGGGGTTTTACCATGTGCCCAAATCGCAAATCAAGCTCACCCCTTGTGAGCTTGAACGATTAGCTTTTGTAATTATTTTTATTTTTGATTATCGAGTATTGCTTTGAGAATTTTTGATTCTGGCCCAAGCGGTTCCATGTACAAAACCTGTGACCGCACAATGTTCATGCTACCGTCCGGACCATGAGCTTCTTTTCCTCTTTTTACTAATCTAATGCTCGAATTTGTCGTCTCCTCAATAGGGCTCTCGGCATCGCCAACTGATTGATTGTATTTGTAATAGACATTTTCAAGCACCACCGGATCGGAACTAATATTTTTAATATAACCATAAAACTCTTCTTTGCTTGTCAGTCGTACTGAATACCATTTGCCAGTCTGATACTCAACACCAATTTTCTCAATGGCATCTTGTGGGTCTTTGTTTCTGTGGCTATAGAAGTAAAAGGCAGCCCCCGCGAACAAAAAGACTATTAACAAAAAAAATAATTGTTTATAGATTGCGCTGTAGTCTGCGCTGATATTTGGCTTGTCGATTTGACTCAGCTCTCTTTTTATATTTTCCGCCGTATTGTTATTGTATACCTGATCAATTTCTTCAGCACGACTTTTTTTTGGTGGCGCTTGCTTGTCTGTTTCTAGTTTTCTCCGTAAAAATGGTTTTTCTGTATTTTCCGGTTTTTTTGCTTGCAAATTTACAACTTGTTTAAAATTATCCTTCATATTTATTTTCTATGCCACACCTATTAATTGATAGTAATTATTTCGACATCTGGCTCAGTAACTGGGTCTGCATTAGCTTCTGTAGTTGCCTCATCTGTTGGTGGTGAATTTAAATTATCCGCGCTAGCTTCTTCTGTGCTACTGGCTACATCATCGACTACAGTTTTGTTTTCGCTTGCATCGTTTTGAATTTTCTCAAGAGGGTCAATGTCCTCTATTTCGCATACATCGCCAATGCCATTGTTATCACTATCTATCTGGTCTGGATTGGGTTCATTTGGGCAATTGTCAATTGCTCCCAAAACTCCATCGTTGTCCAAATCTTTCTCGCCAATATAGTCATTGTATACTTCCGTCAAATTGTCGGCAGACTGTAAGTTGACTCCAGTTTCGGCTAGTGTCAAGAGAGCCGGAACACTGGGTGAAGGAATTTCAGTTTTCTGTACAGGATCATAATCGGGAAATATTTTTGTTGCCAGCTCCAATGTTTGGCCGATTAGTCCACTATATTGACTAATTTCAGTTCTGACCTGTTCGCCTTCATTTCTTGCTTCTGTTTGCGCCTCTTTCAATTCCTTGATACGCGCTAGGCTTTGTTCAGACAATTCCTCGGCCAAGAAAACCCCCAAGTCTTTTTCAATATTCATAGAAATTTTTCGTGTTTTTTCTTGCATTTGATATTGCCAGGCATTATCTTTTTTTATTATGTCCAGATAGGTATAAGTAACAAAATAATATTTTTGATCAGTTTCAATTTTTTCTATTTTTAAATCCATATTAAATTTATCCAAGTCAAGTTCAATCAAAAGTGTATTATCAGTGCCACTAATATTTGTCTGTTTTTGCCCAATAAAATTTTGACCTGCTTCGGTCTGCGCAAAAACACCGCTACCAAGCAAAAAAATTATCAAAACGATAAATATTACTGCATTATTATATTTTAGAAAATGAAAAATTTTATTTAACACAAAATTTATTATTATTATATAAAAAGCAAATTGTCAGGGACAAAACAACTACATCAACTTCTTCACCCAACCAAATGTATTTTCAAAAATCCCAATAATTATTTGAATAATTGATTCTTTTTGTTTGGCAGTCATAAAAGTGTGCACAGCGGACAGGGTGGTGTTGTTTCCCGAATCAATACTCTCGACTCTAAAACTATAGACAACGCCCGGTTTGAATTTGGTGATTACCATGATGTGCTCTTTGCTGTAGCTATTATTTAGCTCCGAAGACTCGGCCAATTGCTCCACCCCGCCATGTACTCCTTCCTGATAATAGATACGAGAAGTTGCTGGTTCATTTGTAACCCAAGATATTATTGTCTGCGTCTTGTTGCTTCTATCCAAAAATACGGTGGAATCCGCCTTGACCTGGGCTACGACGGGTGGCAAATCGTCTTCGCTCGTGGAGAAATGTTTCATTGTTTCCATCGCCTGATTCCCCTCACTATCTTTACTTGATAATTCAATGTCATAATAAACGCCTGCTTGAAGTTCTGTTACCGTAATCTCGTGGATGACTGTATTTTTATTATCACTAACAACTTTCTGCAATTCACTCACTACGACATTGTTATTATATGGTGAAAATTTTACAGTCGAATCTGATTCTTTATTCGTTACCCACTTGAATATCACCTCTTCATTGCTAATTATTTGTACAAAAAAACTGACAATATTGATTGTTTCCAGGCTGGTGGCAAATGTATAGTCTCGTGACACTGCGGTCGGCCCGATTCTTGGTTTACTACGAATCTGAAAATGATAAGAAGTATCAGGGGTCAAATTGTGTAGCGTTATCTTGTGGTCTGTCACCATTTCTTCAAAATTCCCGACAATCTGGTAATACGGCTCATTTGCCCCCGCCCTATAATTGTCGTTTGGGGCATAAGCAATCTGCGAGTTTGCATCAATATCGGTAGTCCAAGAGATAGTAGCCTCGTCGGCACCTATTTCTATTTTTGGTTGACCAGAAAGTTGTGGCACCGCGATCAAGTCGGCCAAATCATTCAAGCTCTCCACGTTTTTTAATTGCTGGTCCGTCACCTCATTCAATGAAACCTCGGGAAATATTTTTTTAAAAAAAGCCAAGGCACTTTCGGTAATATTATTTACAATACTGGGCTCTTTGACAGTTTCATCGATTGGTTTTGCCGGATCTTCTTTTTTGGGCTCCTCTGGTTTATCAATTATAGTTTCATCGGCTAGTGTGCTAAAGTTTAAAGTTTCTGATTCCCCCAAATTGCCCCAAGAATCAGAGCTAAGGGCGCGAAATGAATAAGTTGTACTGGGCTCAAGGTTTAGAAGAACCACAGAATGATCTAAGGCGCTCGTCCAGGCACCAAAAACCGAGCCAAAGGCGTTGCTTTTGCCATACTCTACAAAACTAGTTGCTTTTTCACTAGTTGTCCAGCTAATTCTGACCGATTTTGCATCCAGAACTTCTGATTTTAGATTGGTGATTTGAGGCGCGATTTTATCAGTCTTGTCAATAATTATTGTTCCACCACCACCGCGCGTGGGTTCAGGAACAATCACATCAGGATCAGCGCCGATGACGAAGGAGTTGATTGCCGATGAGAGTGTAGCTCCACCATTGACTCTAGTTGACTTTACCTTGAAATAATAAGTAGTGTTAGGAGACAGGCGATTCAGTGTCACACTATGATTGGTGTTTGTTTTTAAACTGTTTCCCTGTTCCTGACTCAGTGCTATCGGCACGCTAGCATTGGTACTATACACAACAAAACTATCAGCCGCCACATTTGTTGTCCAGGAGACTGTGGCCTTTAAACCATTGACATTTGCCGCTATAGCCGGTATCACCGGTCCATCAAAATCATGATGAATGTTTTCATAAATTACATATGATTCGCTCTGCATGGCGCCCAAAGCAATGTTTGGGAATATCAATATTACAAACAATACTTGAATTGCAAAATATTTTATCTTTTTTGATAAGCTCATAGCACAAAAATAAGTCAAAAAATCCACGATAACTATTATATCTAATTACCTATGTATATCTATAATTATTTTTTATTATAACATATTTTCCCTATCGTTATCAAGGCCAATAACATGCAAGGAGAGGCCACTAATTAGAAAAAAATACAAGAGCCCAAAATGTAGACTCCACCAAAAATGATCAAAAAACAATAATATAAAAAAAGATACTAAAAACGGTAATTTATAAGCAATTTCGACCTGACGAAAACCATAAAAATACAGAAAAATAAAAAATAAAAAAAATCCTAAAAAGCCAAATGCACCGAGTTCTGACCAAATTAGTAAAAAAGTGTTGTGCGTAGGTTGATAAAAAAACACATTTTCATCTTTGACGTATTTTTCACGCACCGCCATTGTATAATTTCCGATGCCCACTCCCCAAAGCCAATTGTCTTTTAATATCATCTTGGCCTGATCAGCGGAGGCAAGTCGTTCTTTGGTTGAAATATATTCAATTCGGCCTTGGCCATTAATTCTCGCATCTATCAAATTACTAAAAGGCGTGTAGAGAATAAAAACTATTATTCCCGAATACAAAATTATCGGTAATAAATATTTCTGCTTCAATTTTTCTTTTTTGATCGTTATAAAAAACAATAACAGTAAGAGGCTCATAAAAAAGGCGATCCAGGCACTGCGTGAAAATGAAAATAGAATGGCGACACCAGACACAAGAACAGTGGGATAAAGCATCATATTTAACAAAAATATTTGGCGACGATAATCTCCAGATCCGTCTTGATGCGTCTGGTGCAATTTTTTTAAAAAGAAAAAAATAATTAAAATGAGCCCCATAGACAAAAAACCGCCCAAAATATTGGGGTGATCAAGGCTACCATACGCCCTCATCCACCGTTCCACAAATCCCAAGCTTCCCATTGCTTCAACCACCGACACCCCCGCATCGTATGGAATATGCTCCGAAACTCCCAACCATTTGTTACCCGGACTGATTTGGACTAGAAACTGACTGATAGCCAAGAGCGATTGGACAATGATTGATGCGGAAAAAACAATTAGTATTTTTTTTGATTGCAGAGGAAAATAAATAATTAGTGCAAAAAACCCAAGGCACAGTAATAAAAATAAATATTTATAAATAGCGATATAATGATCTGTCGCAAAAAAAATCGAAACAAATGAGCTTAGCTCAAGCAAAGCCAGCGCATACCAGATTTTTTTATATTTTATTTTGCTTAAATCAGGCTTTTGAACAAAAAAATAAATAGCCGCCAACAAAAGCAAAAACACCAACAAAATGTCACTAGCATACAAACTATAAGTTCCGTATTCAAAATACTTTCCGCCAATGTCCCCCGCCCGCACAATCCAACGCGTCTGCCAAGGAAGCATAAAAACAAGTAAGTACAGGCCATATTCAATTGTTTTTTTTAATAAATTTTTCATAGTACGGTGGATTACGAATTACGAATTAAGATTACGAATTCACGAATATATCACGAATGCACGAATAAGCGTTTAAGTAGGGCTCTACGCCATATGGCGTGACGCAAAACCATTGTCATCTCGAGCGGAGCCGAGAGATCTATAATGCATAAAATGCAAATTTACACACTATTATTAACAACAGCGCTATTTAGATCTCTCACCCCAAAAAGGGGTTCGAGATGACAAAAA
>JBBRXK010000023.1:0-10670 GCA_038248465.1 Patescibacteria group bacterium
AATGTTGTTATAACTACTGTGTCCGGTATAAGAGAAATAGAATCAATTCCAAGCTCTACAAGAAATGTAGCGAAATCTGGAAAATCGCTGGGTGCTTGTCCGCAAATGCCAACTTTCGTGCCAGTCTCCTTGGCGGACTGTATCAAATATGTAATCAATGTCTTTACAGCGTTATTCTTTTCGTTGGATGTCCCGGCGACCTCGAGGGCGCCTCCGGCATCACGGTCAATACCAAGAGTCAATTGAGTTAGATCGTTGGATCCGATTGAAAATCCGTCAAACTCTTTGGCAAATTCATGTGCCAAAATAATATTTGCCGGTATTTCCGCCATTACATATATCTCTAATCCGTTCTTGCCACGTTTCAGCCCGTGTCTGGCCATAATTTCTTTGACCCTTTGCCCCTCCTCAACAGTTCGGCAAAACGGAATCATGATTTTGACATTAGTTAGTCCCATATCGTCGCGTACTTTTAGAAGCGCCTTGCACTCTAGATCAAAGGCTGGTAAAAATGCGGGTGAATAGTAACGACTTGCGCCGCGCCATCCGATCATTGGATTGGATTCAATCGGCTCATAGGCTGTGCCACCAATCAGATTGGCATACTCATTTGTTTTAAAATCTGACAAACGTACAATCACATCCTTGGGATAAAATGCTGCACCGATCATGCCGACACCTTCTGCTAGCTTGTCGATAAAAAACTGTTTTTTATCCTTGTAGCCTATAGTGATTTCATCGATTTTACCCTTTACTTCCTTGTCTCTTATTTTGCCATAATTGAGAAGGGCGAGTGGATGAATTTTTATATAATTATTTATAATAAATTCAAGACGTGCCAAGCCGACACCATCATTTGGAATAAAAGAGTCAGCAAAAGCCATTTCTGGCTCACCCACATTCATCATGATCTTGGTTTTTGGTCGAGCGAGATTTTTTATATTGGTTTTTTCCACTCGGAAGGGCATCTCACCTGCATAAACAAAGCCATCCTCACCTTCCGCGCAACTCACAGTCAATTTGTTTCCTGATTTGATAATCTTACTACCTTTCTCCGTCCCAACTACACAAGGGATTCCCATCTCGCGTGAGATGATCGCGGCGTGACAAGTGCGTCCCCCTTTGTCGGTCACAATCGCACCCGCAATTTTCATAATCGGTTCCCAATCGGGGTCGGTCATGTCGGTGACCAAAACTTGGCCAGGTTTAAATTTGTCAATGTCCTTGATGTCCATAATACGATTGGCTTCACCAACACCAATTTTGGAGCCAACACTTTGTCCTGATACCACCAACTTGCCCTTCTTCTCCAGATGATATTTTTCAATCACGTTTTGATCGCGCTGACTTTGCACAGTTTCCGGTCTGGCTTGCACGATATAGAGTTCATTCTCATCGCCATCTAGAGCCCACTCCATATCCATCGGGCGCTTGTAGTGTTTTTCGATAATGACTGCCCATTTGGCAAGCTTTTCGACTTGGGCATCGGTGATAGAAAATTTTACTTGATCTTCTAGTGAAACAGGGACATCTTTGACTGGATTTTTGGGGTCACTACTATAAATCATGCGCAAAGCCTTTTGCCCCAATTTTTTCAGTATAATTTTGTTTGTTGGTTTAAAAACATAAAACTCATCGGGGTTTACCTTTCCTTGTACAATATTTTCTCCTAAACCATAAATAGAGTTGATCAAAACTGCATTTTCAAATCCAGATTCTGTATCAATGGAGAACATGACGCCAGACGCTGCTTTGTCTGACCTTGCCATTTTTTGAACACCAACCGACAGAGCAATTTTGAAATGATCAAAGCCCTTGTCAACTCGATAGGAAATCGCTCGGTTGGTAAAAAGAGAAGCGATACATTTTTTGAGCGCTTCCAATACATATTGATCACCCTTGATATTCAAAAATGTTTCTTGTTGGCCAGCAAACGATGCGTCTGGCAAGTCTTCGGCTGTGGCCGATGAACGAATCGCTACATCGACATTTTCCGTTTTGTATTGTTTGGATAATTTTTTGTAAGCAATAATTACTTCTTTTTTAAAATCGGCGGGCACTTCTGTAGCGAGAATCACTTTTCGTACCTCTGCTCCCTTTTTCATCAAGTCTTTCATGTTGGTCGTGTCGAGACCCTCGAGGATGCGTCTGATTTCTTTTTTGAGTCCGGCCACTTCCATGAAGTAGTCATAAGCATAGGCGGTGGTAGCGAATCCATTGGGTACACGTACGCCCCCTTTTGTTAACTTGCGGTACATTTCACCAAGACTGGCATTTTTTCCGCCAACGCTTGGCACGTCTTTGATTCCCAATTCGTCAAAGAACATGATAAGTTTTTTCTTTGTCATAAAAAATTATTAACAAGTAAGCGCAGAAACTTTTATTATGTCTCTGCGCTCTTTACTTGGATATTCAAATTATTAAAATTTAAAATATTTATTGGCATATTGCCCGATTATAACTAGCTCTTTTTTGTCACCATTCGCCGCGTTTACGATTCCTATTACAGCCAGCACAAAGGTGGCCAGATTGAAAATGGGCATAAGAAATATTCCTACTATTGTAATTCCTAAAACTAAATTTCCGAGCACGCTAGCCACAATCAATAAAAGCGATTGCTTTACATGAAATTTCGCAAAATCATTCTTCTTTATTTTTTCATCAGCAAAATACCAAATTACACCGATTAGCAAATAGGAGAGGATTGCACACAATTTGCCGTCTTCAATACCGGCAGAATTATTTTTACTTGTCTCTTCGTTTTTTTCACTTGTTATTGTTTTTTCATCGCTCATATTTTTATAGTTAGGCCCTTATAATATCAAAAAGATAATATAAGAATTTTCTATTTCTATTATAACATATTTTTTGGTATAATTATAATATCACAATATAATTACCTTTTGATTAGAAAATGTTTTTACTAATTGGCCAGCGCAAACCATATTTTTATGCAAAAATCCAAATTTAAAGCAAGCACAATACTATGGCTATTTTTTTATCTAGCCATTTTTTCATATAGTTTAAATATTTCCCTATCTCGTATTGATCCCGATTTTCCCTGGCATTTGCGCATCGGCAAGCAGATTGTCGATGAAGAGCGAGTGCCCAGTATTGATTATTACAACCACACCATTCTTGGTCAGTCTTGGGTAGACCATGAGTGGTTATTCAACGTCTTTCTTTATAAGGCTTATGATAGATTTGGCAATATTTTTTTGAATGTCTTTTTTTCAATTTTAGTAGTTCTGCAATTTTTGTTAATTCAATTATTAACATGTAAATTTTTTATTTCCGTGCCGCCTGGGGTCAAATTTTTTGAAAACTGTTTTTCTTCCCATAAGTTGTCACTTATTTTCATATCAGTATTTGCCTACGCCATTACCAGCATCAGCCCTTTACTTGGAATTCGAATGCAAATTGCCGGCAACACTCTTTTTTTAACCCTACTTTTCATATTAGCTTTATATAATTCAAGCAAAAAAATTAAATATTTATTCTTTTTACCTTTCATTTTTGTATTCTGGGCAAACTTACATGGCAGTTTTTTAATCGGACTTTTTGTTTTGTGGGCATTTGTGATTTTTAAATATATTGAATTTATTTTTTTAAGATTCAAATTTCTTTCATTTTTTGAATTTTGCCCACTCTGCAAAAAAGACAAATTGTATCTATTTTTGTTTGCCCTTCTTGCTTCTCTCTCTACCTTGCTGAATCCCTATGGCGCAAAGCTATTTGGTTTTTTAAACTCTTACAAAAACACCGCCTACATGACGGCTATCTCCGAGTGGCGTCCGATTTTTTATTTTCCTATCCCCTATTACAACTTTATTTATATAGCATTTTTTTTGGCATCACTTTTGATTATTTTCTATCAACTAGGGCGCAAGACAAAAGAAATTTATGGCTTCAAAAAATATGTAGGCAAAATCAATATTTGGCAATTATTTCTCAGTTTGTTTTTTTTAGCGCTTACGCTAAAATCAAAAAGACACTTTCCGCTTTTTCTTATTAGCTCGCTTCCCCTAATTATTCAATTTTTTTATTTTGAATTCGCTACGGAAATTAAAATAGTTATTTCAAAAAAAATTATATTAATCTCACAAACTATTTTGATTGTAGCTCTAGTTATATTTTCATTTCATTATCTACGCAAAACAAATTTTGTATCAGATCCATTTAATCCTAATGTTAATTATTATCAACCAAACAAGCTCGCCCATTTTTTAAAAAAATATCCCGACCTAGGCAACAAGAAAGTATACAACGGCTATGGTTGGGGCGGATATTTTTTGTGGGTTCTTCCCGAAATGAAACTGTTTATTGATGGGCGCATGCCCCAGATAAATTTTAAAGGGCATACGCTCCTAGAAGAGTATTTGGATTTTCGCAAAGAAGACAAGGCAAAAAATAAATTGGATGAATATAATATCGATTTGGTCGTATTAGAAAAAAAACAAAATTTTCGATTTAATAAAATCGATAGTTTTCTACTCAATTCAGACGAAAATAATGTAAATAACGAAGAAAATTATTTCACAGTTTTTCTCAACAAGTCGCCAGAATGGAAAATTATTTATGAGGATGAGATTGGTGTAATTTATGAAAGACAAAAAAAATAAAACTATGAACTTATCCGTAATCGTACCGGCTTACAATGAAGCAAAAACATTACGAGCAAATGTTTTAGGTTTTTATAATTATTTAAAAAAACAAAATTTTGATTTTGAAATAATTATAGTAAATGACGGGTCTCTCGACGACACTGAGATAATTGCCCGAATCCTCTCGTCTGAATTTCCCCGTATCAAACTAATTTCCAAAAAAACAAATCAGGGCAAGGGCGCAGCTATTCGTGATGGCTTGCTGGCTGGGAACGGTGATTTTTTATTATTTCTTGATGCCGACAATGCGACATCAATTGATCATCTTGAAAAAGTTTGGCCACTTTTTCAAGATGGCTACGATCTGGTCATTGGCAGTCGCAATCGTGCAGACTCTCAGGGTGCCAAACAACAAATTCCTCAATCTTTATTGAAAAGATTATCTGGTACTATTGGCAATAAGTTAATAAAATTATTTTTGGACACAAAAATAAATGACACTCAATGTGGATTTAAAATATTTACAAAAAAAAGCGTCGACATAATTATTCCCAAAACAAAAATCTGTCGCTGGGCGACAGACATGGAGATATTGCAAATTGCCAAAAAAAATAAACTCCGTATTGGTGTTATTCCAGTTGTTTGGAATTGTGGACCCGTGAGTCGTGTGGGTTTCAGGGGTTATTTTGTAGCGCTAAAAGAGATGCTAACTATTAAGCGGAATGACTTGATGGGAAAATATGATTAACTCGCTAGCTGTTGCATGCACAAAAAAATGAATACAAATTTACAAATAAAAACTCATAAAACAATTTGTAGATTGATATTCAGCCCACAAAATAAAATTTAAAAATCAAACAAGTTCTGGCTCCAACTTTCTTTCTTCAAATCATCCACCTTCACCGAATCCTCAAGCAAGAAATTCCCAACCGCAGTCCGCTCGAGTGTCTCGAGATAGGCACCAACTCCCAGCGCCTCGCCAATATCGCCCGCCAAAGTCCGAATATATGTCCCACTCGAACAATGAATTTCCAGTACCAAACTTGGCCACTCAAAGGAAATTATTTTAATCGAAAAAATATTAATGTGCGCCGGCTTACGTTCCACCTCTTTTCCCTTTCGCGCCAGCAAATATAATTTCTTCCCATCCACTTTCTTCGCACTAAACATCGGCGGAATTTGCTCTTGCTCACCGACAAATTTCTTTATTGTGTCCTCTATTATTTTTATTTCCTTAATCTCTTCTATTTTTTTATTCACCGTTTTGACTCCTTCTGGGTCTTGCGTGGTTGAAGTAATACCAAGTATAAGTCCAGCCACATATCTCTTGTCCATCTTCACAAACTTGTCTATCCGCTTGGTAGCATTACGCCCAATAGCAAGTAATAATACCCCAGTCGCAAAAGGATCTAGCGTCCCCGCATGCCCAATTTTTCTGATACTTGTTATGCTCCGCATTTTATTTACCACCCAATGCGAACTCGGCCCCCGATGTTTATTAATAATCATAAAGCCGCTGGCTTGTTCACTTGTGTTTTCTATTGGCATAGTTTTAATTTTCTGGACCTTGATTAATTGTCTGAACCAATAATCCAAAAAATAACAAATAAAAACCCCTGTATTATTCAAATGATTATGCAGGGGTGAGTAGTGCGTAAATACAAAACTAATTTTTTTCGACCAAGATATAAGTCATCAAAAACTCATCTTCTAACTTGACCTTTTGTTGTAGTCCATGTGACTCGGCAATCATGTCAACCACCCTTGAGAATAAAATTTTTTTATTATCTGGTGCTAAGGCAGCCGGACATAAAATTTTTTTATCATCACCATTATCCCATCTGATTGACGTATTTGTTTCTGAATTAAACACACTAATTGTTCCGTCAGTTATATGCAACATAAGGCCATGACCGGCTCGCAACTTTCTTGCCTCACCTTTCATTTTTCTTCTCCTTTTTTAGTTTATTACAAAGATATAGTTGAATTTGTGTTTATCTACTATTCGAAAGAGCTTTTAGAAAGTATACAGCTTGCTCCACAAAAGTCAAGATGTGGTTGAGCGGTCCAAGCGCTGTCTTACAGCGCTTGGATCGCTCAACCTCGTGCCACTAAAATCCAAAGCTCGAAAAATAAAAATCGGGAAAATCCTTTAATCCTACGAACCCTGGTTCAGGACAAAAAAAAGAACCGCCCAACCGGACAGTTCTCTCTATCTAAATCATTCAAATTTTATCTCCTCGGCCCCCTACTTGGCCCACCGCTCGGTCTTCTATTGTTGTATCCGCCATTACCGCCACCACTGCCACCAAAGGCTCCGGCCTCTTGCTTGCCTTTCTCGTCTTTCCAAAGTGCTTCGTTCTCAACTTGCCCTTTCATGGTCAAGTTCACTCGACCTTGGTCATCTATCTCTTTTACAAATACCGTTACGATATCACCCTCTTTTACAAAATCCGACGGTTTACCTACGCGATACGGAGCGAGTTCGGATACGTGTACCATACCATCGCGACCAGGGAGTAGTTCAACGAAGGCTCCGAAATCGAGAATGCGTACTACTTTACCAGTGAATTTTTCCCCAGCTTGAATCTCACGCACAATGTCTTGAATCCAGGCTACAGCTTTGGTGACACCTTCGGCGTTCACGCCACATACCATCACGAGTCCGTCATCTTCAATATCGATTTGCACATCACACTCGGCAATAATCGCGTTGATTATTTTGCCGCCAGTACCAATAACCTCACGAATTTTCTCGGGGTTGATATGGAAACTGGTAATGCGTGGTGCGTATGGTGATAGCTCTTTGTTTGGCTCGGCAATCTCCGCTTGCATTACATCGAGAATCTGATTTCTTCCAGCTTTAGCTTTTTGCAAGGCTTCTTTGATAATTTCAGGCACTAGTCCATTGGTCTTGGTATCAAGTTGAATGGCGGTGATGCCGTCTCTAGTTCCAGTAACTTTAAAATCCATTCCACCCTTACCATCTTCGAGGTCTTGGATGTCAGTCAACACTTTCCATTGGCTCATATCATCGTTTGATGCTAGTCCGATCGCAAGGCCAGCCACTGCTTTTTTAATTGGTACGCCCGCATGCATTAGAGCTAGAGTCGAGGCACAAGTTGCGCCCATCGACGATGATCCATTGGATCCAAGGGTTTCAGATACAAGACGAATAGTATAAGGAAAATCTTCTTTGGCCGGAATCATTGGTTCAAGCGCTTTTTCTGCTAGTGCTCCGTGACCGATATCCCTGCGACTTGGACCACGATTTGGTCTAGCTTCTCCCACCGAAAAAGAAGGGAAATTATAGTGATGCATAAAAGATTTTTTGCTATTGCCTTCGATGCCTTCAAGTGACTGCGCGAGTCCGGCTGATCCTAGAGTTACAATAGACAACACTTGTGTCTCACCACGTGAAAAAAGTCCAGCACCATGATTTCTGGGTAATACATTTACATCAGCAGATAGCGAACGAATTTCATCGATGCCACGTCCGTCAACGCGACGGTTATTGGCCAAAATTTCTTTGGTGATTTCCGAGTCAATTGCCTTCTCCACAGTTTTGCCAATCACAAAACTTCGCTTGTCTTTCGATACGCCATCGCTAAACAAAAACTCATCAAGTCCCTCTTTGATAGCAGCTACGGCTAGTTTTCTTTCACCCTTAGTATAATATTCTTTATTAAATAAAATCTTATTTACGTTTTTTTTGAGCCAATCGTTTGCCTTCACAACTAACTCTGCTTTTTCCTTGTCTGCCCCTAGTTCGTCAATGCTTTTCTTCGCCTCTACTTCCACGTGTTTCTTGACCCCCACAGTAGAAATAAATTCTTTAATAAGAGTAATTGCAACTTGCATTTCTTTTTGACCAGCCACAATCGCCTGATACATATCATCTTCATTTACTTCCCTGCATCCGGCTTCGATCATGATCGATTTAAATTCGGTACCAGCAATAATCAAGTCCAAATCACTCTCGATTCTCTCGGCATAAGTGGGATTAAAGATTAATTGCTTTTCTTTGCTTCGTCCCACGCGAATTCCACCAATTGGCCCAGCCCATTTCACGCCACAAATTGCGAGCGCAGCCGAAGCGGCAATCATGGCCACCACATCGTGATCATTTTCTTGATCCACCGAAAGAATGGTCAAGACTAGTTGCACGTCTTTCCTCGAGCTATCATCAAAGAGTGGTCGCACAGATCTATCCACCATGCGTCCGGACAAAACTGATTCGTCCGATGGTCTGCCTTCGCGCTTGATCCACTGTGATCCCTTGATAATACCAGCTGCATATAGCTTTTCTTCAAAATCTACCATGAGTGGGAAATAATCAATCCCGTCACGCTCGTACTTACTCTGCACCACAGTAGCCAAAACAACCGTATCGCCGTATTGTAC
Source organism: Patescibacteria group bacterium (assembly GCA_038248465.1). Taxonomy (GTDB): domain Bacteria; phylum Patescibacteriota; class Patescibacteriia; order Patescibacteriales; family UBA12075; genus JBBRXK01. The sequence goes on from JBBRXK010000023.1 coordinate 9,009, forward strand.
GGTCACAGCCGAGTCAGCCTGCTTCGCAAGCAAGCCTGTTTTAATTGTGAGAGCGCGGCCAAGCCACTGCGTACTAAAAACTTGTTCTTTATTCGACATATTTATTTCCAATCAAAAATCAAAAATTTCGAAATCTTAATTCGTAATTCGTAATTCGTAATTGATTAGCTGGCCGCTAGATTAAAGACTTGTAGAATTAACTACAGTTCTCAATATCCAGTGACCAATTATTTAAATTATTATTTGAAAAATATTTTTAAAATAGTTTTCAAATAATAATTCCGGAACACGCATGGCATCCCGGAAATTATTTATTTAAGCAAATATTTCTTATCCTCACTCAAATTCAAAAAATCATCCGCTACTTCGATTAGTGCGCTCGAAGTCGTTTGTCTGAATCCGGCAATCTCTACAATACAGCCCTTGGTGTTTTGCAAATACGAAACCAAAGGAATATAGTCGCCATCGCCCGATACAATCACGATCACATCGAGCTTGTCACCAAGCTTGATGGCATCCATCGAAATTCCTACGTCCCAATCAGCTTTCTTGGCGCCACCGGCAAAGATTTGTAAATCTTTCATTTTTACTTCAAAGCCTTGTTGACTTAGCGCTTCAAAAAACGGTGTCTCTTCTTCGCTCTCTGTGCGGATAGCATAAGCTATGGCGCGGATTAGTTTGCGATCCGACACTGCTTCTTTTAGCACCTCGCGAAAATTCACCTTTTTACTAAAAAGATTTTTCGCGGAGTGATACATGTTGGACACATCTACTAGTACCCCCACTCTTTGTTCTGGATGTTTTATCATAAAAAAATTTTTCTAAAATTAATCCTCGTCTTCGTCACGAGCTGCCTCCTTGGCATCTAATACCTCTTGTTTTTCACGTTCTTTTTCTTCTTCTGCGGCCAAATATTCTGCTTCTTTTCTTTTCTTCTCATCTTCATCTTCTATCATCTTCTTGGCAATCTTAAGTTTCAATTTTTTGGCAACATCTTGGAAAGATTCTTCATTTTCTTTTTGTAAATACTTGAGTAGTCTGCGACGCTCACCAACTTTTTTGAGCAGACCACGTCGTGAGGAATGATCGTGTTTGTGAATTTTTAAATGCTCTGAAAGCTGAGCGATTTCCTCGGTCAAAATAGCGATCTGCACCTCGGTAGAACCAGTGTCATTGTCATGCTTTTTGAATTTGTTAATGATTTTCTGTTTGACTTTCTTGTCAATCATATTTTTCTTTGTCCTTAACCGAGAATAGGCTTAACTCCTATACCAAGATAAGGTTATTTATTTATCACATTTCGAAATAACCGTAACATTTTTTTTAAAATAATGCAAGTCTTTTTAGAGCTCATTTTATTAACAATTTTCCAGTCTTGACTTTTCCCAAACTATCTTGTATATTAGTGAATGATAGCCGAATAGTTTCCGGCTTTTTCTTTTAAATTTAATTTAAGAAATAATGTGCTCATAGTTCAACGGATAGAACACCAGCCTTCTAAGCTGGATATAGGGGTTCGATTCCCTTTGGGCACACAGAATTATTACTGCCCATTACCGTTCGATCTGCGATTACTCGAAAGAGCGAAGATTCCCAGCTTCAGCTGGTCCGCCTTGGGCGGGACTTTGGGCACACAAATCACAATACTATGACCATACTATA
>JBBRXK010000024.1:0-10536 GCA_038248465.1 Patescibacteria group bacterium
ATAGAAGAAGATGATTTGGTGGTCGCCAAAATCAGCCAAGTCCCCCTTCGTCTTGCTTGGGCAATCACCATTCACAAAAGCCAGGGCATGAGTCTCGATGAAGCGGTCATCGATCTTGGTGGTGCCTTTGATTATGGCATGGGCTACGTCGCCCTGTCTCGTGTTCGTTCACTCGATGGCATGTGTCTACTCGGCTTCAACGCAATGGCGCTCAAGATTAGCCCAGAAATACTCGATATTGACCAAATATTTCTAAAAACATCTAGCACAAATTTACTAGAACTAAAAAATACTGACAAAAAGGAAATCAAGAAAATTCAAAAAGATTTTGTGCGAACAAGTTCGAGATCTAGAGAAAATAATTTATTAGAATTACTAAAGCCCTAGATTTTTATATTAAAAAAGAGCATTAGTCTTGACGACCTAATGCTCTTGCACTTTTTGCATTATAAAAAATATCCTAATACAAACAAGAGTCCTTTTACAAAAGAAAACTTGTTGGTTGAGGTAATCCTGCCATCCTACAGACACCTTGCGACAGACCAGAGGGAAACAATTCAAATATTGTTCTTAAATCTTGGCTGGTAACAGCGCTGAATTGATTGATTTTTGGAAATTCTTCAAAGCTAAGATAGAACGATCGAACAGCAAATACAATTTTTTCATGCTGATCAGTAATTGCTAGCCCTTCTTCTCTTGCTACGACTTGCATCCAGTTTTTATCATAATCAAAGGGTGACAATAAAAATCCATTATCATTAACCGAATAGGTCTTTTCTTCAATCCCCTTTTCCATTTGCACCTCCGTTTGAATGTTTTGCCTAACTTCCGCCTCTTCGTTTATTAATTTTCAAAAAGAACAACAACTAATCTAAATTAACATTTTATTTTCAATAAGTCAATTGTGCGACTAGCTTTTTTTTGATATTTATTTTAGTATTAATACATGAAACGAATTACCACAAATTCAGCTGAAGAAACCAAAAAATGGGCAAAGCAATATGCTCAGTCTTTACGTGGCGGCGAAGTCATCGGCCTGATCGGCGATCTTGGTGCTGGCAAAACCACTTTTTGTCAGGGTTTGGCCAAGGGGCTAGGCATCACTCAAAATGTCAATTCTCCCACCTTTGTCATCATGAAAATATATCCCGTAAACAACGCCTCAAAAATAAAAAACCTAGTCCACATCGATGCCTATAGACTAGAATCTGCAAATGATCTTGAAAGTATCGGCGCCAAAGAGCGTTTTGAAAGAGATGACACAGTGATTTTGATCGAGTGGGCTGACAATATCAGCAGTTTTCTGCCCAAGAAAACAACAAATATTATTTTTAAGCAAAGTGGTGAAGAAAGAATTTTGGAAATAAAAAAGCGATGTTGTTAGCATCGCTATCTGTTTATGGTTACCTATGATACAGGTAAACTTTTTCTATCCCTGGTCCAAGTTCTTCAACATCGAAAACTTTTATTAAATCAAAGCCTTCGATAGTGGCCGTATTTACAAAAAAATTGTTAAAGGGCTTGTTCAGGCCAATCGTTTGCGAATCAACCGAAATATCACCTCGATAAACTCGTATTATTTCGTTTTTTAAATTTTGTGAAATTTCAAATTCTTTTAATTTCATAATATCCCCTTAGTTTTTTTCAAACCATTTATTATTTTTCAAATAATTACCAACCTCGGTCATGTTTTGCGTCACTCGATATGAATCTCTGGGTTTAATTTGTAAAATTCCTCTTGAGTCTGTGCATCGATAAGGATCGTCAGAGTCCATTGTACTTTTTATTGCATCTCCGAAATCAATAATAACTGGTTTTCCACTTTCATTAATCATAATATTTCCAGTATGTAGGTCTCTATGATGAAAGCCCAGATCATTCATTCTTTTTACATGTCCTGAAAGTTCATTAAAAAAAGCCCTAAAATCAAAATCTTTTGGCAGTTCGTCAATCCGATCTTCTTCCACCAATTGCTTCAGAGAAATTCCATTAATCAATTCCTGAAAATAATAATCGTTTTCATCGGTAGTCACGAAACAAATTGGCAAAGGTACTGGAAAATTAAGATTGCTCAGCTCCTCATTGAACGAAATTTCTTTTTTTACATTATTGTCACTCAAATCTTTTGTATGCACTATCTTCATGCAAATCTCCGGGTCAGCGCCACTTTTCATTACATTGGCTGTTCTCCCTGCACCAACAAATTCGCCACGTACTTCAAACGACTCAATCATTTCTTCCATCATTTTTATGCATTCAGAGGTTTCATATCCTTTTTTTGCACATTCCGTAAAAGAAAATTCAGGACTTTTCATGGTTGAAAATTAATAATAAAACAACTCCTCCCACTATCATTATATCAGCCACATTAAAAACTGTAAAATATTTTAAGTCTATGTAATCTACTACATAGCCTATTTGTAAACGATCAAGTAGATTACTTATAGCACCAAACAATATATTTGTCAATAGGGCGGCCTGCAAGTAATCCCTTTTTTCCAATATTTTTAGCGTATAAATAAACAAAGCGACAATAATAGCACAAATTAAGACTAGCAATCCGTCACCCCCTAGTGGAAAAGAAAAGGCGATAAAATAGTTCTTGGCTAGTTTAAACTGTAGAATATCACCAATCAAGCTGTATGCCCCTAAATACCCAAGAGCCAAATGCTTCAAATAGCGATCAATTGCCAACAAAAAAACAGCCAATAAACAAAGAAGGATAGCTGTCTTTTTTTTATCTAAAAACATTTTTAAAATTGATTTTGTAGTTTGGTTTTGCACTCCACACAGGCACTCGCCACTGGTCTAGCTTGCATGCGTTTTTTAGCGATTGGGTTGTGACAATACTTACAAATACCGTATTCGCCTTTTTCGATTCGCTCTAGAGCCTTATCAATATCACGAATAGTCCCTTCAAGCACGCGATCTGTGGCCAAGTTGGTGGTATATTCGTCGATCTCCTGCGCGTTCTCATCAAGCTTGTCTCCGTATTCAGGAAACTTTACCTTTTTTGTGGATTCAGTTCCGTCAGCATTGTTCACAATGTCCCTTAAATCCTTGGTAATTTGCTCTCTTCTTGCAATCAGCTCATTTTTTATTTTCTTGATATCCTCTTCATTTAATATTTGGTCGTTGTTCATATAATTCTTTTCATGTATTCACCTCTTCCTTCAAGTGAATTTTTATAATAATTTAAAGTCCTTTTTATGTTTTGAAAAATTGGCCCAGATATTTAAAACTATGAGTTTTAGATGGCGAGGAAAATATACTAAACTATAAAAAAATTACTTCTTTAATTCTAGAAGCAATTTTAGTATACTTTATATTTCAAATTTTGACAAGCTGCTTTTAGTGTTTTTTCTTTTTGCTTTTTCTAGGTCTGGCGGGCTTGACATAATTAAATAAAAAGTTTATAAAAAAATAGTAGTAGCCAAAAACCCCCATAACCAAAAAATCACAATACCGATATCTGATATATCGGATGTATTTGATTAAATATCTAATTGCGAAACAATTTGCCGAACAAACAAAACACAGCGCCTCTAAACAATTAGGGCCTTTTTTATTTAACTGGCATTATGTCCCCCATTAAACAAATACTCAATTCGAAAAACAAACCAAAAGCAAAACATAAGCCACCATATCTATGGGGGCTTATGTTTGTATCTGCTCTATCTTTTTATTTATCAGTTTTCAAAACAGCTTATACTCGCTATTTCTTGTCATCAGTTTCCTTTACTGTTTCGGTTTTTTCAACAACTTTCTTTTCTGCTCTGTCGCCGTAAGCCAGACCAAGTCTGTGCTCCTTCGCCTCAATTGATACAATCTTAAAAGAGTATTTTTCTTTAGCCTTGAATTTGTCGTGGATTTTTTCACCTGCTACCATTTCCAGCTGGCTAACATGGGCGAGCCCATGAATGTCTTCGTCTAGTGAGACAAACAAGCCGAAAGGATTTGTTTTTAGCACCTCGCCTTCGACAACTTGACCAACCTTATATTTCTTTTCAACACCATCCCATGGATCTGCCATCAGTTTTTTGGCACTTAGAAATATTTTAGAACTATCAAGATTAATTACTTCAGCCTTGATGATGTCTCCCACCTTGTAGAGATCAGCTGGATCATCAATTCGTTGCCATGCTAACTCAGAAATATGAATTAAGCCCTCCAGATTCTCACCGAAGCTAATAAATACACCAAAATCTGTGATTGCTGTGATCGTACCTTCTACCTGAGTACCAACTTTGTATTTTGAAATAATGTCTTGCTGTTTTTCGTTCCATGCTTCTTTTTCGGAAAAAATAATCTTATCCTCTTTTTCATCAAGTGTCATTAGCCTCACGTTGAATTCCTTGCCAACAAAAGAACGTAGCTTATCGAGAATCCTGCCCTTGTCGCCACCATTGATTCTTGGATAATTTTCTGGTGCCAATTGTGAAACTGGTAAAAATCCTGGAATTTGTCGGTATTTTACAAGTAGTCCACCTTTATTAGCATCGATGACTTTTACTTTGACTGATTTTTTGCTTTCGAGGGACTCTCTTAGAGAAGTCCATGCTTTTTCTTGACCAGCAAATCGAAATGACAACTCAATGTCACCATTTTCGTTTTCACTTTCAATAACAGTTGCTTCTACTTCATCCCCAGTTTTCAAGTTTGCATAATCATCGTCCTCTTCATACAATTCGGGACCGCGGACAACACCGCTCACAATACCATCGATATCGAGCTTTACCTCAGCTTTTGACGCGGAAATAACTACGCCTTGAATCAAGTCACCTTTTTGGGGAGCTTTGAAATTCCAACCATCGAGGAGTTTTTCAAATTCTTCGTGCTCTTTGTCGGTTTTTGCATTTTTTATATCTATCATATTTTTTGCTAATAATACTGGTAAAATATTTTTTCCAATAAAAAAAGCTTGATTTAGCCTATTGCTTTTGCAATTTAGCCCCCTGACCACCTTTTTATCAGGGATATTTTATAGGTGTTAAATTTTTATTATTTTATTATACAGCTTTATAAAAATAAATCAAGCTCTGGCTTTTACCCATCTTTTTAACAAATCTAAAAAATGAGTAAAAAAAAGAGATAGACAATTCTACCTCTTTTTTTGCAGTCTAGAGTATTCCATTCTAAACCGAGAAAATTTCTTGCACCTTTTTATGTGATTAATTGTTTTTAGTTTCCGCAACTTGCGTTTCCACCGGCAGAAGTTCCACTAAACCCAAAACCTGGTGCCGGTGCTTCGCTTGCTAGCGCTACTTTGCAGGCATCTGGCTCCTTGGTAAAACCAGCGCAAATGGTCTTCAATAAACTAGCCGAGTCTCGACCAGCTTGCACCTTTGTGCCGTTAACCACCAAGCTTGGTGAGCCGGTCACGCTATATTTTGTATTATCTGCCTCATATATTGCGAACTGAGGATATGACCCGCTTTTCCAGGTTGATTTGTCTTGGAAGGAGGCCATTACTTTGTACTCTGAATCTGTTGCGCTTACGCATGTATCAATCTTGGCTTTATTAATACCCAATTGAGCGATACATTCAGCGCCTTTGGTTTCATCAGCCAAAAAGCAATTTAAATATTCTTGAATTTTGTCTGGATTATTTTTTTGGATACAATATTGTGACATTTGTTCTTTCAATTCTTTTTCACCATGCATCGCATAATCACAAAACTTCAACTCAAAATCAACTGATTTCCCTAATTCTTTTAGAGCTGGCAAAATTCCTTTCTCAATTTGTGTACCGTATGGACAATGGCTCATCACAAATAACTCTACCTTTGGTTTTTCATTTTTTTTAATATCTGCTAAACTAGCCTCCGGTGTTTCGACTGGTGCTTTTGCCGTAGTGTCTTTATTTTCATCGGCCTTGGCAATAAATTCTTTAATATTCATGCCACTAGGATAAAAAGCTTCACCGTCTTTTGATAAATATGAATTTATCTCTTGTCCATCTGCCATTGTAACAACGGCCCTGTATAATCCATTTTCCTCAGTAACCTCTTTAATGGTGACAGTTTGACCACTGCCCATTAAGTAATTATTTATAAAATCAAGGGACTTGGTTTTTGCCTCTTCAATGCCAATTTCCTTGATGCTTACTTTTTGCTGGCCAAGCGTACAACCGCTAGCAAATATGATCACGAATAAACTCAGTATAAATATTTTTTTCATATTTATAAAATATACATCTTCGAGGCTAGCGCCTTCAGAAAATGTCTTAAATTAATTATCGATTTTTTATAAAAATCCTGTCTTGACCACTTTAGCATTTCACTAAAACTTCGTCAATAATATACTTCTATGAATTCTGTTGTGACACATTCATTGAAATTTATATCACCTTTGCATCTTTGCTAAATTTAGAAAATAAATATTTTCCCCAAATATTCTATAGTCCTAGACATCACAAAAATTATTCTAAACATTAGACCCAAGTCACACAGGCTACTTTATCGCCACTATTTTTGAATCGCATCAATTTCACTCCCTGTGTATCACGTCCAGCCTGGTTGATGGATTTATATGGCAGTCTGATTACCTGACCATTCTCGGAAATAATTATAATGTCTTTTTCGGACATATATTCAGAATTAACGACAAAAGCATTGACTAGTTTTCCGGTTTTACTGGTAATTTTGGCGGTCTTGATGCCAGAGCCACCTCGCCCCTGCACTTTGTAGTGGCTAAGATCTGTGCGCTTACCGTATCCCTGTTGCATTATTGTTAGTATTTGGTATTTTTTTATTTTTTCTTTATCGGCACTGACTACGCCCATGCCAACTACGGCATCATCTTTTTTGAGTCTGATACCATGTACACCTGCGGCGTTTCTGCCCATATCCCTGACCTCTTCTTCTTTGAATCTGATAGCTTGACCATTGGCGGTTACAAGCTGAATGTCATCATTGCCACTTGTTGGCTTGGCCCAAATCAGTTTATCTTCTGGTCTGATTTTGATAGCAATCAATCCAGAACGTCTCACATTGTCAAAATCATTTATTTTTACTTTCTTCACTAGTCCGTTTTCAGTTGCAAAGAATAGATATTTAGCTTTTGACAATTTGTCTAATGGGAGTATTGATGTTACTTGTTCAGCAGGAGATAACTGCAGAAAGTTTACAATCGCTTGTCCTTTGGCGGTGCGTGCCGCTACCGGAATCTCGTATGACTTGAGCTGAAATACACGACCACGCGTAGTGAAAAATAGCACATCGGAGTGAGTGGTGGTTGTGAACATCATCTCCACCATATCTTCTTCCTTGGTTGTGAGTCCAATCACGCCTTTTCCACCTCGCCCCTGAACCTTGAAGGTGTCTGGTGTGGTTCGCTTGATGTAGCCATCGCGAGTCATGATCACTACTGCTTCTTCATTTGGCACCAGGTCCTCGATCGAAAAATCCTTGACACCTCTTGCCATAACCTGAGTTTTTCTTTCATCACCAAATTTTTCGACAAGTTCTGTTATTTCACTCTTCACAATGCCAAGCATTACCTTGACTGATTTTAAAATTGCCTCTAGTTCACCGATGAATTTCATCTTTTCCTTGAGCTCATTCTCAATTTTTAATTTCTCTAAATTTGCCAAATTCTGTAATCTCATTTCAAGTATTGCGATAGCCTGAATTTCAGATAGTTTGAAGGACTTCATCAAATTTATTTTTGCCGTTTCTTTATCCTTGCTTGCTTTGATGATTTTAATGACGGCGTCAATATTGTTGAGCGCTATCATTAAACCCTCCAAGATGTGGGCCCTAGCTCTTGCTTTATCAAGTTCAAATTGTGTTCGTCTTTTGATAACTTCTTGACGATGCTTGATGAATTCTTCAAAAACCATTTTGAGAGTCAAAACTTTTGGCTGGATGCCATCAACCAGAGCAAGCATATTTACATGGAATGTAACTTGAAGCTGGGTGTTCTTGAATAAACTATTTAGTATTTTCTTCGGATAGGCGTCTTTCTTGAGGTCAATTACCACTCTAACACCTTCTTTATCAGACTCATCTCGTAAATCTTTGATGCCGATTATTTTTTTATTTCTAATTAAAAAAGCAATTTTTTCTACTAGTGTCGCCTTGTTTACTTGATATGGAATCTCTGTTATTTCAATAGAAAAACTACCATTTTTACGTTCTAAAATTTCAGCACGACCACGAAGCAATATTCCACCACGACCAGTTGAATATGCTTGTAAAATATCATTTTTGTTATAAATCACACCACGGGTTGGAAAGTCTGGACCGGTCACGTGTTCCATCAGGTCTTCTACGGTCGCATCGGGGTTATCGATCAAGTGCTTGATACCAGCAACAAGCTCGTTCAGGTTGTGCGGTGGAATGTTGGTAGCCATACCAACGGCGATGCCCATGCTACCGTTGAGGAGTAGGTTTGGTAGCTTGGCAGGCATCACAACAGGCTCTTTGTGCGAACCATCGAAGTTTGGCTTGAAATTTACTGTGTTTTTGTCAATATCAAAAAGTAGCTCCTCTGCTATCGGTGACATTTTGGCCTCGGTATAACGCATGGCAGCCGCGGAGTCGCCGTCCATCGAACCAAAGTTTCCCTGACCCTTGACGAGCATATAACGCATTGAAAAATACTGCGCCATACGAACCATCGAGTCATAAACGGCAGTATCACCATGCGGATGATATTTACCGAGCACTTCTCCGACTACGGTCGCAGACTTACGAAATTTACCGCTAGCGCGTAGTCCGACTTGCCACATAGCATAAAGAATACGACGATGAACCGGTTTGAGACCATCGCGCACATCTGGAAGGGCACGAGTGACAATAACACTCATGGCATAATCTAGATATGACCTGCGCATCTCGTCGCTAATGGACAAAGGTTCAACAAGGCCGTACAAAGTCATTTGCTTGCCCACGCCTTGCACGATTTGATGTCCGCTTTTTTGTTCTTCTTTTTCGACTATTTCACCTTGAACATCTTCTGGTTTTTCATGTTCGGTGGCCCCTTTCTCAGAATCGTTTTTTTTATTTGATTTTATTGTTTCTTTCTTAGGCATTTTTTCAATATATTTAATCTTTTATAAAAATCATTCCGTGACAATAGTCAATGTGTAATAAGCGAATACTTTTTGGACAATTCAAACAATTTATACTAAAATGTAGTGTACAACACAAAAAGCAAAAAAGCAAAAAAATATGCAAATTTGCTATTTTTTTGCTAAAATATGGCAGAAATGTTGTTCTCACCAAGCACCAAGATTGTATCTTGAAATTACTCTACTACTCTATTTATTTTTTGCAATATTCCATCCTTATCAAATTCCAAGCTAATATAGCGATCGTATTTTTCGCTAACCGTATCTTTCTCAAATATCTTCACGTAAAAAGTTAAAACATTGGCGATAAAAACTCCTCTTCGGTCTTGCAAAACCTCACTATAATTCGGTTCGGGCAATACTTCTCGGATGCTTTTAATATCATCACCTATTTTAATCTTTTGAATTCGAGCTAGTAGCTTGTCTAAATCCTCTTTATTCAAAAAATAGTAATAATCGCTGTCTCGCGCTGGCACTATTCCTTTTTTTGTTTCCAGTTCGTGTTTTAAATCATTTAAAGTCGTCGAGCCAATGTGCTCCGTAGAAGATGCTGCATTATCTATAAACATATCAGCGCTTTCTAGAGATTTAGGTGAAACCGTATCTATGCTAGTGCTTGCAAAATTGTTTACAGCCACCATGCTGCTTTTTATCTCTTGCATCTTTGCGCTGAGCTCTTCGGACAACTGGCCCCAATTAACAGCGCTGTCTGATTTTTCCCATTCTCTTTGAGAACCCTTGATGCTTTGCGTCGTGCTGTACCCCCAATAAATAGCAATGAGAATCATAAAAAAACTTACACCCACCCACATTACCAACCTTTTCTGTTTTTCTGTTTTTAAAACCAGTATTCTCCCCCTTACTTCAAGTTTTTCTTTATTTTCTCCTACGGGCGTTTGTGGAATTTCTTCTGGCATTGCTTCAATTTTTTTTGTCGGTTTTTTCTGTAGTACTGTGCTTTTGGATTTGATCTGCTTGCTCACAACTTCTTTTTGAATATTTAAAGTTCTCACGTTTAAGCTAACTTTTTTTGAAGTTTTTGGTACTGCCTTTTTCGGACTTACTGCTTTTTTTGTAGCCAAGTTGACATTTTTGCTTCGAGATTTTGGCGTCGTTTTGTCTGACAAAACATTGGCATTATTTGTTTTTTTCTTTGCTCCTCCTGGCATATTTATTCATTATAAATAAAGATTACAAAGCTATATTATTTTCATCTTGTTTCTTTACTTTTTTTATTTTAGCAAAATATATTGACAAAGTAAAGAATGCTTTTGTCAAAAAATACCAAGATGTTTTTGTGTAATCAGAATACACCATTAAATTTTTCTAATATAGCTAAGTGCAATTTACTGAATTCGAATTGGAAATTACTAAACTATAAAAAATCGCCAATTTACAATTGGCGATTTTTGTAATTATCACATGGTAAACTACATTTCAAGCAAAACCAATTCCATATC
>JBBRXK010000025.1:0-10093 GCA_038248465.1 Patescibacteria group bacterium
CTTTAGCCTCTACTAAAAGTTTAATCTGTGGCAAAAAAACGACCCAACTTGTGAACCCGACCCCAATTACCATCCAAGAAACAATTTGTTGAAAAGTTTCCATTTAAACCTCCTATTGAAATTAAGGTACAATATTTTAACAAGTTATATATGTTTAGCACAATTATTTAAACAAGTCCAGTATATGCACCGATAGTGTAAAATAAAGTGTGTCTGGTATAATAGAATTAATTTATTCTTAAATACCAAACAACATGAACAAAGATAAAATGGATGAGCTCATAGAAGAGCTCGGATTAGACAAACACATTCCCTATGAAATACAACAAGATGAATTCTTGCTAAACATTTTTAAGAAAGGCTTAGAGACTCTAATGAAAGGTGAAATGTCTCTTCACCTGGGCTATGACAAAGACAACCGTGAAGCCAAGAAAACTGACAATAAGCGCAATGGCTACAGAGAGCGTCCACTTGATACCACGGCTGGCAGAATCGAAGATCTAAAAGTTCCTCGTGACCGTGAATCAGGATTTAAAACAAAACTATTTGGTGACCGAGAAACTAAAATGGACCGAGTGGAAAAACTAATCATTGGCATGTATGCCAAGGGCAGTTCAACTGAAGATATTGCCGACCTACTTAATTCTCTGTACAATTTTAAATTGAATCCACAGACTATCAGCAACGTAGTGAAAAAGATTGAGGAGGATTTCACCCGTTGGCGTAATCACCCCTTACTTTCTGAATACGCCTTCGTATTCATTGATGCCATGCATCAAAAGATACGAAGAGGTACGGTAGACAATGAGGCTATATATATCATGGTTGGTGTTACTATGGGAGGACAAAGAGAATTTCTGGGTATTTACAATTTAGGCGGTTGCGAATCAAGTAATGTTTGGAAAGAGTGTTACAATAATCTCTATGAGCGAGGAGTTAGAAAAATACTCCTAGGGATTATGGATGGCTTGGCCGGTAACAGAGACGCGTTTCAAGAGGTGTTCCCCTTGGCCGAGGTGCAAGAATGTGTGGTGCATCATACCAGGGCACAACTAGCCAAAGTGAAACCGAAACACAAAGCGGAGATAGCTGAAGATTTAAAAATGATTTACACACAAACTAAAATAGAGCATGCAGCCGTGGAGCTAGAAACACTAACTGCCAAATGGCAAAAACTATATCCCAGTGTTACTAAATCGTGGAATGAAAAATTTGGACAGCTGACGAAGTTCATGCTTTATCCACTAGCGATACGTAAATCAATTTACACTACTAACTGGACAGAAAGAATGAATCGTGAATTCAGAAGAGTAACCAGAAACAAAAGCAGTTTTCCTACTTCTGAGTCAGCCTTGAAACTTATCTATTTAAAGATCAGGGATCTAGAACGACGCTATGCAGAAAGAACAATGAATAACTTTGAAAACGCTAAATATAAATTACAACAGATGATGGAAACCCGCTACCAAGATTAGACCGGACACACTGGGGTTGACACTATCTTTCTTTCTTAATAAATCAGAAAAAAATATATAAATCTATTTGGCATGATTGAACAAAATAATAAAAAATGATAGAATAATTATAATAATGTAATAATAAAATTAAAATATGAAAACAAAAGGAGGGTGTTTAAATTTTTTTTGTGTATTTTTAATTGTCTGGGTTATGTTGGGGCCGAGACTTTTTTATTTTCAAAATACAACACATGCTGAAAGCATCACCGTGCTCATAAATGAAGTAGCGTGGATGGGGACAGTAGCAAGCGCCAATGATGAGTGGATTGAGCTATACAACAAATCTGCTGGGGAAATAAATTTGGATGGCTGGAAGTTGAAATCACTTGATGGATCGCCAGAGATTAGCTTGTCGGGGACAATCGGTGCAAATAGTTTTTATTTATTAGAGAGGACTGATGATGACTCGGTGCCCGCTAAAACAGCGGACTTGATATATGCGGGAGCACTGGGGAACGATGGTGAAAATCTCGATTTGTTAGATAGTAGTGGTGCGGTGGTTGACAGTATAGCAGGTGGCGCATGGTTGGGTGGCGACAATACGAGCAAGCAAACTATGTCGCGAACGGAAACGGGTGAGTGGAAGTCTAGCGCAAGTGTGGGCGGAACACCTGCTGTGCAAAACGATTTTGCGAGCGAAAACAACGAGTCACATGCAGACGAAACGGAAAACATTGTGACAGAACAGACCAGCCCAGTAAATACAACAAACAGTCCGCAAGTCAATTCAAGTAATGTATCTGTATTTATAAATGAAATAGTAAGTGACCCGAGCGATGACGAGGGAGAATGGATTGAGCTGTATTTTGCTGGCGCCACTGCAAACATTGGCGGCTGGACGATAGAGGATGGCAGTGGCGCCAAAACAACACTCAGCGGAACGATTGGGCAAAACACAAACACATTTTTGGTGCTAGAAAAACCAAAAGGAAACTTGAACAACAGTGGCGACCTGATTATTCTAAAAAACGAGAAAGGCGATGTGATAGACAAGCTGGTGTACGGCGATTGGGACGACGGCGTGATTGCGAGTCATGCCAGTGTGGCAAATGATCCAAATAGTTTGGCGAGAAAAATAGACGGACAAAACACGGGAAACAATGCTATTGATTTTGTAGTGACAAAAACCAAAACCAAGGCAAAGACAAATGTGATAACAGACACAGGGCTGACAGACACAAGCAAGCCAAGCCCGAAGACAACAAGTGACAATATTATCATCAGTGAAATATTGCCAAACCCAGTAGGAGCGGACGAGACAGCAGAATATATTGAATTGTATAATTTTGGCGATGAGCCACTGGACTTGCTCGAATGGCAGATAGGCGACGAAAGTTCGGAAAGATTTAGATTTAAAGAATCAAAACTGATAGGAGCCCATGGCTTTTTGGTGCTGTATCGGAAAGACACTGGCATCGCTATGAATAATAGTGGCGACACGATCAGTCTCTACAAGATTGATCGGAAAACCGCGCTTGATAAACTGAAATATGAAAATGCAATTGAGGGCATGAGCTTGAACTGCTTAGATAAAGACTTGAAACAACTCGGCAAACTAGCCAATCTTGATTGCGCGTGGAGCAAGGCGCTGACGCCAGGAGCGGTGAGCAAAATTGTGCTCCCCAATCGGGAACCATTAGCAGATTTTAGTGTGAGCGAAACAATATTTGTAAACAAAGAGGCGGTATTTGATGCTAGTGATTGTGTTGACCCTGATGGCGACAAACTAAAATATTTTTGGGATTTTGGTGATGGTGATACGAGCAATGATGCCATGCCGATGCATATCTACAAATTGGCTGGCGCATTTCCAGTTGTATTGCAAGTTTACGACGGCGAATTTGAAGTAGAGACAGAAAAAACTATCAATATCATTGGCTGGAATAACGATGGCACAGCAAACGAACAAAGCCTAGACATGGGCATAGATTACAAAAATATAAAAATAAACAAACTACTGCCAAATCCAGTCGGAACAGATAGCGACGGCGAATGGATCGAGATAATGAACAACGGCAAAACAAAAATAAATTTATTAAATTGGCAACTTGATGATGCCGAGGGCGGGAGCAAGCCCTATACTTTTAAAGATTCCCTGTATATACCAGGCAATTCTTCTTACAAAATGTTTCGCGAAGATAGCGGACTGGCGCTAAACAACACAAGTGACTCCGTGCGTTTGCTAGCACCAAATAGCACCTTGGTTGATTCGGTAGATTATGCCAAAGGCAAAGAAGGGCAAGTCTACGTGCGCGATAAAGTTGGAAAATGGCAATGGTTGAGCGAGTATAGCGATGAAGAAATTGTTGGGGGAACTGTGGGCAATAAAAGTGTAAAAGCAAAAACTGTCGCGAGCGACATTGTCAAAAAATTAGAAATAAACTTATTGAGTGAAAGCAATATCGGTGAACAAGTAGAGTTGACGGGAACCGTTACCGTGTTGCCAGGCGTATTCGGTACGCAGTATTTTTATATTGAAGACGGTGGGGGATTGCAAATATATAGTAATAAAAAAGACTTCCCCGAATTAAAAATCGGCGACGCCCTCACAGCGAGAGGGGAAATTTCGAGCGTGAGCGGTGAATTGCGTCTCAAGACAAAGACTAGCGCTGATATCGTGGTGACAGGGAATAACAAAATTTTGGAACCGAGAGTTTGCGCTTGCGAAGATATAAAAGAAATGGAACTTGGCTCGCTCGTGTCAGTAAAAGGGACTGTGGTCAAAAAACAAAGCACTGGTTTATTTCTAGACGATGGCACAGAGGAGGTGCTCGCCTATATAAAAGCTTCGACTGGAATAAAGCTCGACAAAATAAAAGCAGGTGACGAAATAGCTGTTAGTGGTATTTTGACCAGTAGCGTAAGTGGTAGACGACTGCAACCGCGAAGCGCGGAAGATATTGTGCTGACCAGTAAAAACAATATAGATATTGAAAGCGGAAAGGTAATGGGCGAGGTAAGCGAGGAAAGTGCGTGGACGATTGCCAGTAGAAATAAAAATCAGGAAATATATATTTATGCAATCATGATTATTGTTGCGGGCGCAATGATTGTGGGGATATGGCTATATAGAAAGAAAAAAAAATCTAAAGACGAATAAATTTAACACGGCTCATAAATAAAAAAAAGTGTTGGCGTTATTTGTAAAAAAACGTTTTGCTAATTATATTTAATTTGCTAAAATAAAAACATAAACAAAAAATATATTTGTATGAAAAAAATAATTATTCTTCTGATCGTGTTGCCTCTTGTTTTTTCGCAAGCAGCCAAAGCGGAACAAATAAATACAAAATTATTGGGCAGAATTGTGCTTCAAGTCGAAGACAAAGGACAGGCTTGGTATATTGATCCAGTACGCGGTCAGCGCGCGTATTTGGGCAGACCAAGCGACGCTTTTCGCGTGATGCGTGAATTTGGATTAGGTATTACAGAAAAAGATTTTGAAAAATTTAACAAAAACTTACCCGATAAATTATGGGGAAGAATATTAATGAGGGTAGAAGCGAGAGGCGAGGCCTATTACGTGTCGCCGCTTGATAAGAAACTATATTTCTTGGGTAGACCAAGTGATGCATTTCGCGTGATGAGAGAACTTGGACTCGGAATCAGAAACGATGATTTGCAGAAGGTTCAGATTATGAACCAATATCAGGAAGCAAAACCAGAAGTAAAAAATAATACAGAAACGATAAAGCAAGATGTTGGCATAGACCCAGTGTTTACATCTTTGGTCGACGTTTACAAAGTTGAAAAAGTAGTGGACGGCGATACGCTGGATGTTATTATTGACGGTGCAGTTGAAAGATTGCGCATAATCGGTATGGACACGCCAGAAGTTGTAGATCCACGACAAGGCGTAGATTGTTTTGGTCCCGAAGCGTCTCGTCGTGCCAAAGAGTTGCTTACAAATAGCTACGTGCGCCTCGAAAAAGATGCATCTCAAGACGAGCGCGATAAATATGGCCGATTGTTGCGTCATGTGTTTTTGGTGTCTGGTAAAAATTTTGCAACCGAAATGATAAACGAAGGATTTGCCAGAGAATACACCTATAAAGTAGCATCAAAATATCAGAACGAATATAAGCTTGCGGAGCAAAACGCCAAAGTGGCCAAGAACGGGATGTGGGCAGAGGGTGCTTGCGATAATTTTGTCAAACCCGAGGATCGCATCGAAAAAATAAGTAGTAGCACCGGTCTCGAAATCTATGATATTTTTTTTAATGGTAATCAAGGCGTGCTTGAACCAGATGAATATGTTGAAATAAAAAATAATGGTGCCTCTATTAACATGGAAAACTACACTTTGCAAGACAAGAGTGGCAAGACTTTTCGCTTTCCAATTTTCCCCCTGTCCTCTAATGCAAGCGTAAAAGTGTTTACGGGGTGTGGCACAAACACAAATAGAGAATTGTATTGGTGCTACAAAAGCTCGGCGATTTGGAACAACACAGGAGATACGGCCGAATTGCGAGACGCTGGTGACAAAATACTGACTAGCTATTCGTACTAAATTTTTCCAAGAAAGAAAAAAGCCAGGACACTCGGGTGAGTTCCTTGCTTTGGGTTTTAGTAAAGATTCTTGTTGTTCTCAAGCACCGCAATCAGTTTTCGTAGCGCCTCGGGGCGACTTGCTCGCTCACAAACGTTGCAACGAATAGCTTTTTCCCAGGTTTCTTGGAAAATTTGTTTCAGTGAATTATATCCGTGGCTGGTTTTATTGTTTGACGTGAAAACAATTTCACAAACACCCTTGCGACCAGTTTCACTGTTGTGGTCAAGCACGCAGAGACTGATACGATGCCTCTTGGCTTGGAATGCTTTGTTCAGGCTGACATCTTTATTATCACAAATTTTATGAAGCTCGTACTCCATGCGAATGGTGAAGGTGAAGGCAAGAGTGCCGATTTGCGGACGACATTGCACGACCAAGTGTTGAATGTTGTAGCCTTGCTTGAAAAACTGATCTTCGACAGGTCGGTACACTTCGAAAGGGTATTTGGTCCAGATATTTTTTCCGACACTGAGAAATTTTAGGTAATTGTCAATTAATTCAAATTCTAGTCTTTCTTGTTCATCAGTCTTTGCGCAGGTGATAGTCATTTTTTTTCTCCATTTTCAATTTTTTTTAGGTTGTGAAAAAGCAATAAATACGATTGTAAAAATTAACATATTTCCCAAAAAAAGTCAAGTCTTTAATTAAAGTAAAAAATATAGTATAATAGAGATATAAATAATAATTGGAAATCTTGCCCGTATTCGTGGCAAGATGGTTTTTTGTAGTGAGGAAATGAAGTTTTTGACCACAATACAAAAACCTTTGGCTTATATATATTGAAAAATTAAAAAAAATATGGCTAGACGTAGAAAAAAAAGAGGGTTTTTTAGTTATTTTCGAGTTCCAGAATTGAACCTTGAAGATGAAACCAAAAAAGGCATTACTACTATATTAATATTAGCAATAGGATTTATCGCCTTACTTGGCTTGTTTGGCAAATCAGGACTCATGGGAGATTTTTCGAGCGACACGATGCTCTGGGCTTTTGGTTGGGGCAGATGGCTTGTGCCTTTTATTTTTTTACTTTGGGGTTATGCTATGTATGATGATGAGCGATTTGAATTGCGTCTCAGCACATATTTTGGTTGGGGACTTTTGGTTCTTTCTCTCCACTTGTTTTTTTCTTTACTAGTTGATGTAAATACTTGGGACGTGGCTGTCTTGTCAGGACGAGGAGGTGGGCATGTCGGCTATTTTTTGGCGGGCTCATCTATCAAGCTGATGGGTTTTCTTGCTTCTTTTTTTGTGTCACTCGGCTTGGTATTGGCTTCACTCTTAATTATTTTTGACACTTCGTTAAAAAACATGATTGGCCCAGACACTTTTATTGGAAAAGTTTTTTATCCTTTTCATTTCGTGCTAGCCAAGATTTTTGGTTCAAGACGCAAAGATGATGAAGAAGGAGAGGGAGAGCATGAAGAGAATGACAACGAAGAAGAGGTAGAAGAAGAGGAGAACAATGAAGATGAAGAGAGTGAAGATGAGAACGATGATGAAGAAGGAGAAGAAGAGAACGATGATGAGGGGAATGATGATGAAGGGGGGGGCGAAGACGAGCACGAGGAGGAAGAAGTGGATGAAGAAGCGGATGAAGAAGAGGCACCATATTTTCCACCTCGCAAAGCCGAGGTGAGCCAAGCGGAGCCTATTTGGTGGCAGAAACCAAATGGCGTCAAAATCGACATTCCTTTGAGCTTGTTGCTAGCCAAAAAGGATAAGCCGACTAGCGGCGATATCGATAAAAATAAAGAAATTATTTTTCGCACCCTCAAGAATTTTGGTATCGATGTTGAAATGGGCGCGGTGAGTGTTGGACCAACGGTTACGCAATACACATTTAGGCCGGCCGATGGCGTGAAACTTGCCAAAATTACCAATTTATCAAATGATTTAGCTCTGGCTTTGGCAGCGCACCCTATTCGTATCGAAGCGCCAATTCCCGGCAAGCCCCTCGTAGGGGTTGAGGTGCCAAATCACACCAAGGCGATGGTTGGTCTCCGTGAGATACTTAGCTCGAAGCCCTACAAAGAACGAAAAAGTAATTCAATGTTGGCGTTAGGCAAAGATGTGGCAGGCAAGTCTTGGCTCGCAGACATCACCAAAATGCCACACCTGCTTGTAGCGGGGGCAACAAACTCGGGCAAATCAGTTTGTTTGAACACTATTATTATTAGCTTGCTATATCAAAACAATCCGGACGATATTCGTTTTATCATGGTGGATCCTAAACGTGTAGAACTCACACCATACAAAGACTCCCCATACCTACTGACTCCTGTGATTACCGATATAAACAAAACTGTTAATGCTTTGAAGTGGTGCTTGAATGAGATGGACAGACGTTACGAAGAGCTCGGAGCATGCGGTAACAAAAATATCCAAACCTACAACGAAACACATGGCATCAAGATGCCATACATCGTATTTATTATTGATGAGTTGGCAGATCTGATGGTGGCCAATACCAAAGAGATTGAAGGCTCCATCATTCGTCTTGCCCAGATGGCGCGCGCAGTCGGCATCCACTTGATTTTGGCGACACAACGACCAAGCGTTGATGTTATTACTGGCCTTATCAAAGCGAATATGCCCGCTCGTATTGCATTTTCTGTAGCATCGGGCACTGACTCACGTACAATTCTCGACTCGCTTGGTGCTGAAAAACTGCTTGGCAAAGGAGACATGTTATTTTTTCACGCTGAACTCTCAAAGCCAGTTCGTTTACAAGGTGCATATTTATCAGAAGACGAGATTAATAAGATTAATAAATACGTCAAGGCCAAGGGCAAGGGCGTAAAACAAGAAGAAGGAATCACCGAAAGACAAAAGGTCGCTGGTGTGGCCGGGGTGGGTTTAGATGGAACCACTGGTAATGAGGATGAATTACTCGCTGAAGCACGTGATACTGTTGTGAATATGGGCAAGGCGTCCGCATCGTTTTTGCAAAGAAAAATGCGCATTGGTTATGCGCGGGCAGCCAGCATACTTGACCAGTTGGAAGAATTAGGTATAATTGGACCATCCAATGGGGCTAAGCCTCGTGAGATATTAATATCCAAACAACAGTTGGCGGCTTATGAAAAACAAGGCGTTAGCGGTGTACCAGTGCATGATCCCAAGGATTTTACTGTACCGGATAATTATCTTGGTGAAGAAAGCGAGATGCCACCAGTACTAAAGAAGAGTAAGTTTGATCTGGAAGATGAAGAAGAAAATGACGATGAGGAGGAGGAAGAAGATGATAACGATGATGACAAAGAAGAAAATGAAGAGCCAGAAAACAATAAGAAAAAAAATATTGTTTTGGATGATGACGATGATATGTTTTTTGCAAAATAGTTAATGGTCAAGGGAATCGTTGTATCCCTGACCACTGTTTTGTCTTTGAGTATTAATTGATAAATTAAATATAAACCATTATGATAATAACTTGGTGTGGGCATTCCTGCTTTAAAATTCAAAATAAACTAACAGCCGATGGCATTACGCTGACCACTGATCCGTTCGACAAGGAAACGGGGCTTAGGGTACCTTCTTTTGAAACTGATATTGTGACAGTTAGTCATGATCATCATGATCATAACAATGTAAAAGCCTTTCGAGGCAACCCTTATATTATAAACTCGGCGGGAGAGTATGATGTGAAGGGTGTTTCCATTCATGGAGTAGAGTCAAACCATGACGAAAAAGAAGGCAAAGAGCGAGGCCTAAACATTCTGTATCGCATTAGCATGGATGATTTGACTGTGGCTCATCTGGGTGACCTCGGGCATATTCTCGATGAAAAACAGATGGAGGTGATGGTCGGAATCGATATTCTCATGATTCCAGTCGGCGGCAAATACACACTTGATGCCAAAAAAGCGGTTGAGGTTATCAATCAGATTGAACCAAGAATAATTATTCCAATGCATTATATGGTGCCAGGCTTAAAGATTGACCTCGACCCGATTGAAAAATTTATCAAAGAAATCGGCATCAAGCCAACGAAGGAGGCAAAGTTAAAAATAAGTAAAAAAGA
>JBBRXK010000026.1:0-9968 GCA_038248465.1 Patescibacteria group bacterium
GATCTATAATATGTCAAAAGTAATTATTCGTTTTAATAATATTCGTGCATTCGTGCTATATTCGTGAATTCGTAATCATAATAATAAATTAAAATATATGCATGAGTCTGAGAGATAATTTCCTCGGCTCAGCTTGAATAAAAAAATATGGATCCAGAAATTTACAATAGTTTGGCGAAAGCTTTAGCTATCGGTATTGGGGCGATCGGTCCTGGTTTTGGCGTAGGTTTTATTGGCGCAAAAGCTGTTGAGGCAATCGGTCGCAATCCAGAAGCATCAGGAAAAATCATGTCCACTATGATTTTGGCAATTGCCTTTGCTGAGGCCATCGCAATTTATGCATTGGTTATTGCTTTTAGCATCTAATTCATCGCCTTATAAACTGCTTTCGATTGAAGGCAGGAATGAGATGATGAGAATAATTTTTAATTTTTAAACTGAATCTAATTGATGAATCAGTTTATAAAATCTTAAATTTAATCATTAAAAATTGTTTCTAAATTACAAATTACAAATTTAAAATTTACTCACACACGCTTATCCAAGTTTTAATTGATAATAAAAAAATATGTATTCAATACAAAACTCATTTCACGTTGAACTCGGTTTGTTTATAGCGCAAATAGTAAATTTTGCGATTGTTTTTGCGGTGCTTTATTATTTTGTAATCAAACCCTTGACCAAAGTCATGAAAGAGCGAAGCGAAAAAATCGAAGAAGGTTTGAAACAGGCAGACAATGCCCAAAAACAATTTAAAAAAGCTAGCGATGACTATGAGGCAAAAATTGCCGAGGCCAGAATTGAGGCTGGCAAAATTTTGGATGAAGCTACTAGACTAGCAGAAGAGAAAAAAAATAAAATTGTCGCCAAGTCAAAGGAAGAAATCGGGGCGATAATAAGCGCAGAAAAAGAAACAATTCGCGCCGAGAAAGAAAAAACAATGAAAGAGATTAGAACTGAAGTGGCCAGCATCGTGATGCTTTCGCTAGAAAAAATACTTGAGAAAAAATTAGACAGCAAGGAGGATGCCGACTTAATTAAGAAAATCTTGAAATAAAAACATGAAAATAAGTGCCAAAAAATATGCCGAAGCACTGCTCGTTTCATTAGAAGGTAAAGGTGAGAAGGAAGTTAGTAGGCAGATTGGTGTCTTGTTAGATTTGATGAAGGCGAATGGTGATAAGAAAAAAACAACGATGCTTGTTAAATATTTTTCTGAGCTTTGGGATGCGAAAAATAATATTTCTGTAGTGGATGTAACTACCGCTCTGCCAATGGACAAGTCAACGCAGAAGCATGTTCGTGAATATGTCAAAGACAAATTTCAGACAGAAAAAGTAGAGATAAACATGTCGGTAGATGCCAAAGTTTTGGGAGGCGTACTGATTCGCAAGAATGACAAAGTATACGACGGCAGTCTAAAAACACGTCTCTCTGATTTTCAAAAAAGTATTTTAAAATAAGGTTTTAATAAGGAATTATAAATATATGAGTATAACAAAAGATTTTATAGTCGAACAGCTCAAAAACCAAATCGCTGGGTTTGAGTCAGATGTAAAAGAACAAAACGTCGGCCGCGTTACTGAAGTCGGTGATGGCATTGCAAGGGTAACAGGAATTTCTGAAGCTATGATGTCTGAAATGCTTGAGATCAAATCAAAAGAAGGTTCCATATTTGCTGTGGCCCTCAATCTCGAAGAGGATTCAGTCGGTGCGGTTATCTTGGGAGATTCAAGTGGTGTAAAAGAAGGCGACGAAGTGCTTTGCCTCAAAAGAATTTTGGATGTGCCGGTGGGTGAGGTGATGGTGGGACGCGTAGTGAATCCACTCGGACAAGCAAAAGATGGTAAGGGGAGTATTGATTCAAAAATATCATATCCGGTTGAGAAAATCGCACCAGGAGTTATCACAAGACAGTCGGTATCGCAGCCAGTGCAAACTGGTATCAAGGCGATTGACTCGATGATTCCGATCGGACGAGGACAACGTGAGCTCATCATTGGTGACAGGCAAATAGGCAAGACAGCGATTGCGATCGACACTATCATCAATCAGAAGGGACAGAACATGAAGTGTGTGTATGTGGCAATCGGCCAAAAGGAATCAAAAATTGCCAATATCGTAGCCAAGCTCGAAGAGAACGGAGCTATGGAATATACCACCATCGTGATCGCTGGTGCTTCTGACCCCGCATCTTTTTCCTATATCGCACCATACTCTGGATGCGCGATTGCTGAATATTTTCTCGACAAAGGCGAGGACGTTTTGATTGTGTATGATGATTTATCCAAACACGCTGTAGCTTATCGTGAAATATCTTTGCTACTTCGCCGACCGCCAGGGCGTGAGGCATATCCAGGGGACGTGTTTTATTTGCATTCGAGACTACTTGAGCGATCATGTCGTCTCAACAAAGACTACGGAGGAGGATCTATCACTGCTCTACCAATCATCGAAACACAAGCGGGCGATGTATCGGCCTATATTCCAACCAATGTTATATCTATTACCGACGGACAGATTTATCTAGAACCAGACTTGTTCAATCAGGGCAAAAGACCAGCTGTAAATGCCGGGCTTTCTGTGTCTCGTGTGGGGTCGGCGGCGCAAATCAAAGCTATGAAAAAAGTAGCCGGCAAGATGCGTCTTGAAATCGCGCAGTACGAAGAGCTCGCTGCATTTGCTCAGTTTGGTTCAGACCTCGATTCGGAAACAAAATCAAAACTGGAGCGAGGCAAGAGACTTGTAGAAGTATTCAAACAAGATCAATATTCACCACTCGTAGTTGAAAAACAAGTGATAGTATTTTTCTCAGTGAAGAACGGTTTTATGGACAATGTTCCAGTTGATAAGGTGATTGAATTTGAAGCAGGATTACTCAAGTACGCCGAAGACAATGGTGCGGATATTCTAAAAGAAATTGTGACTACGGGCGATATTAGTGATGTGCTTGGCGAGAAGATTGGCAAGATGATAGAGAACTACAAGATGACACTCGACTTTCTAATTAAGTAATTTTGAAAATGGGATTTTTGAGATTCTTGAGACTTTCGGGACTTTTGGGAAATAAAAAAATGTTAATATCATAAAAAAATAGTAGGTGCTTGAAGATGAGATGATTTTGAGATTAAAGGGTAATTCCCAAACATCTTACAAATCATAAACATCTTAAACATCCCAACTAAAAATGAGTAGCACAAAAGACATACAACGTAGAATCAAGTCGGTGAACAGTACCAAAAAGATTACGAGGGCGATGGAGATGGTAGCAGCAGCCAAGATGCGCAAAGCGATAGAGGCGGTACTCAAAACTCGCACTTATGCCAATTTGAGCTGGGAAACTGTGCTCAATTTGTCGACATCACTAAATGTTGATCACCCACTGCTCTGCAAAGAAAAGTGCAAAAGTAAAAAACGCGTAGCGATGGTTTTGATTTCATCCAATCGCGGTCTTTGTGGTGGCTACAATACAAACATTATCCACAAAGCCCATCAATCAATCAAGAAAAATCAGGACGAGGGGATTGAAACAGATTTTATTATTATTGGTAAAAAGGGCGTGAAAGTACAAAAATATTTTGGCTACAATATCACCGCTGAATTTCCCAAGGACGATGCGATATCAGAAGTAAAAGAAGTTTATAGTGTAAGCAAGATGATAGTCGATTCTTTTCTCGACGGCAAATATGACAAAATCATGCTTGCTTATACTGACTATGTAAATGCATCCAAACAAATCCCAAGAGTCAAACAACTACTCCCCGTAGACGTAGAAGCGCAAGACAATGAGCTGGGTGTAGTGGGGTCAGACACCAGAATTGGCACGACAAAGAAATTTATGAAAGAGAAAGCCGGACAGCACCTCAATCACAGCAAATACTCATATGAATATATTTTTGAACCAAGCCCATCAGAAGTATTGGACGAAATGGTGCCACGACTTATTGAGGTACAACTATTTCAAGCTCTGCTCGAAGCCAATGCATCCGAGCATAGTGCGCGTATGACGGCGATGCATCAAGCGAATGATGCGGCGGGGGATTTGGTAGCTGATTTGACTTTGTATTACAACAAGGCGAGGCAAGCGAGTATTACGAATGAAATTGCGGAGATTGCGGCGGGAGCGGAAGCGTTGGTTAGTTAAATTTTTATTTAAAATTTTTAAACAATTTAAAATTATTTAATGACTTAATTTTTAAACTAAATCTAATTGATAAAATTCTTTAAAAATTCTTTCAGCTGTTTTTTAAAACGGAGCAAGCCAGGTGTCCAACACCTGGGACTCCCAGTTGTTGGACACCTGGCTCAAACGTTGCGTAAAATAATAAAATATAAAATATTAAAAATGATATGTCTAAAGAAAAAATAGCGGGAAAAATAAAGCAAATCATCGGTGCGGTTATTGATGTGTACTTTGAAGGGGAATTGCCTGAAATTTATACAGCGCTGACTGTGAAAAAAGGTGAGACAACACTAACGCTTGAGGTAGAACAACACCTGGGGTCCAATGTGGTGCGTACACTAGCAATGGGATCGACTGACGGTCTCAAGCGCGGAGACGAGGTTGTTAGTATGGGTGAACAAATATGTGTGCCGGTTGGCAATGAGACCCTGGGCAGAATTTTTGATGTACTTGGCAACGCAGTGGACGGCAAGGCAACCCCTGTGACCGAGAAAAAATATCCGATTCACCGCAAAGCGCCAGACTTTGTGGATCAATCAACCGAAACCGAGATTTTGGAAACCGGTATCAAGGTTATCGACCTCATTTGCCCGATTGCCAAAGGTGGCAAGGTTGGTTTGTTTGGTGGTGCTGGTGTAGGCAAAACTGTGATTATCCAAGAATTTATCAATAATATTGCCAAGGCGCATGGAGGATTCTCGGTATTTGCCGGAGTTGGAGAACGTACTCGCGAAGGCAATGACCTTTATCACGAAATGAAAGATGCGGGTGTACTCGACAAAGTTGCCATGGTGTTTGGACAAATGAACGAACCGCCAGGATCTCGTGCTCGCGTGGCCTTGTCTGGACTTTCGATGGCTGAATATTTTCGAGATGAACAAAACCAAGACGTGTTATTTTTTGTAGACAATATATTTCGTTTTACGCAAGCCGGATCAGAGGTTTCCACACTGCTTGGTCGTATGCCATCAGCCGTGGGTTACCAGCCAACACTAGCTACCGAAATGGGAGAGCTTCAGGAACGCATTACTTCGACAAAAAAAGGTTCGATTACTTCGATTCAAGCAGTGTACGTACCAGCTGACGATCTCACCGACCCAGCTCCTGCTACCACTTTTGGTCATCTCGATTCTACTGTGGTGCTTGACCGTGGACTCGCTGCACTCGGTATTTACCCAGCAGTTGATCCGCTTGACTCAACATCGACAATCCTAAATCCAAAAATCGTCGGACAAGAACACTATGACGTAGCTCGTGGTGTACAGATGGTGCTACAGAGATACAAAGATTTGCAAGATATTATTGCCATTCTCGGTATGGAAGAATTATCCGACGAAGACAAGATGACAGTGGGACGTGCTAGAAAAATACAGAGATTCCTTTCTCAGCCATTTACTGTAGCGGAAACTTTCACTGGCTCTCCTGGAAAATACGTCAAACTTGCCGATACTATCAAAGGATTTAAAGATATTTTGGACGGCAAATACGATGACAAGTCGGAAGGTGATTTTTATATGAAGGGTGGGATTGAGGAGGTGATTTAATTAGGATTTTTAAGATTTTTGAGACCTTTGAGACTTTTGGGAGAGATAATAATTTGGATAGTTTGCTAATCCCAAACATCCCCAACTTCTCAAAAGTCCCAATTAAATTATGAGTAAAACAATAAAATTTGAAATAGTAACCCCAGAGCGCGTTGTTCTCAAAGAGCAGATTGTGCAAGTAACCGTTCCGACCAAGGAGGGGGAGATTACGGTTTTGCCTGAACACATTCCCTTGGTCGGTATTATCGTGCCAGGAGTAATTGAAGCGATTGATAGCAACAAAAAACCCTTTATTGTATCTGTCTCTGGTGGTTTTGTGCATGTTTTGCGACACAAGATTGTGATACTGGCTGATACGGCAGAGCGCGCGGAAGAGTTGGATGAAACTAGACTTGTTGAAGCCCAGAAACGAGCGGAAGAAATCAAGAAAGATACGAGAAAATTTGATACAGAAAGATTTGCGAATATTAATGCGCAAATTTCCAAGGAACTAGCTCGTGGTAAAGCCGTGAAGCGTTGGAAGAAGCTCAATAACTTAAAATAATTATAAATAAAAAAAATTCATAAGGTGATTATGAATTTTTTAGATTGAAAAATATTTATCATGACTAAAAATGATTCAAGCTATGCGCATAATCACAAATATTACGAAAGTACTTGTGCACAAATAAGTTTAATTATACAGGGATAATGTCCCCAAAAAATATTATTAAAAAATACTTGACACTATTTTGAAAAATGATAGAATGATAAAACTTTAGCACTCTAGTAGTTAAAGTGCTAAACAAAAATATTTCGGTATTGTTGAAAGATGTTTCACTTAAATATATTTTTAATATGTTGTATTTCCAAATTGATAAAATTTGAAATACAGCAAAGAATAATATGAAAATCAAACCATTGCATGCAAATGTAATAATCAAACCAAAAACAATTGAAGAGGTTACAAAATCAGGAATTGTATTGCCAGGCACCATGGATAAAGAGCGCCCAGAGCAAGGCACTGTAGTCGCAATCGGAGACGGCAAAATGCTTGAAGACGGTAAACGCGCGGCAATGAGCGTAAAAGTAGGAGACATCGTGTTGTTTAAAAAATATTCACCCGATGAAATCAAAGTTGACGATGAGGACTTACTGGTCTTATCAGAGAACGAAATTTTGGCGATACTAGATTAATTTTAATTAAAATTTTTAAATTAAAAGAGTTTGTGTTTGTATAGTTTGTGATTTTGGATGTTTAAAAATTTCAACATTTGAAAATTAAAAATTGTTTAAAAATTACAAATTACAAATTACAAATTAAAATATACTTATGGCAAAACAGATTATTTTTAACGAGGAGGCTCGCAAGAGACTAAAGGAGGGAATAGATATTTTGGCAAATACAGTGAAGGTGACGCTTGGCCCCAAAGGCAGAAACGTAGTGATTGACAAAGGCTATGGTGGACCAGTTATAACAAAAGACGGAGTGAGTGTGGCCAAAGAAATCGAGCTAGAGGACAAATTCCAAAATCTTGGCGCCTCTATGATCAAAGAAGTAGCGAATAATACCAATGACAAAGCTGGTGATGGCACAACCACTGCTACAGTGCTTGCGCAGGCTATGGTGAGAGAAGGGCTCAAGCTTGTTTCATCGGGCGTAGATCCAATTCAACTTCGCAGAGAAATGGAAACAAAAGTCGCTGATATTGTCAAGAAATTGAAAGAAATGAGCAATACAATTTCTACCAAAGATGAAATCGCTCAGGTTGCTTCAATTTCAGCAAATGACAAAGAGATTGGCAGTATAATCGCCGAAGCGATGGAAGCAGTGGGCAAAGAAGGAGTGATAACCGTAGAAGAAGGGCAATCATTTGGTGTGGAAAAAGAAATTGTTGAGGGCATGCAATTCGATAAAGGCTATGTTTCGCCCTACATGATCACGGATACTGATGGCATGAAAGCTGAATTTCATAATACACACATATTGCTAACTGACAAAAAAGTTTCGACAATTCAAGAAATTTTACCGCTACTTGAAAAAATGGCGCAAACTGGTAAAAAGGATTTGGTAATAATTGCCGAAGATATCGACGGTGAAGCATTGGCTACATTTGTAGTGAACAAACTTCGCGGAACTTTCAATGTGCTTGGAATCAAGGCGCCAGGATTTGGTGATCGTAGAAAGCAAATGTTAGAAGACATTGCAGTTCTTACAGGTGGTCGTGTGATTTCACAAGAAGTTGGACTAAAATTGGAAAATGCGGAGATTGAAGATCTTGGACAAGCGCGAAAAGTTATCGCATCAAAAGATAACACAACAATCGTAGACGGCAAAGGTGATGCGACCCTGACAAAAGCACGTGTTGAGCAAATTCGTAAAGAGATTGCTAACAGTGATTCTGATTTTGATAAAGAAAAGTTGCAAGAGCGTTTGGCTAAATTGTCTGGGGGCGTTGCTATTATCAAAGTTGGCGCCGCAACAGAAGTGGAAATGAAAGAAAAGAAAGATCGCATCGAAGATGCTTTGAATGCTACTCGTGCTGCCGTCGAAGAAGGTGTCGTGCCTGGCGGTGGACTTGCTCTAGCTTTGGCGGGCAATGCCTTTGAAGAACTAACTGACAAGAAATTTGACGCTCCTGGTGCGCGCATCGTTGATACAGCGATACTCGAACCAATCAAGCAGATTGCAGCCAACGCCGGTAAAGACGGTTCGCTAATTCTTTACAACATAATCCGTGAAAACAGGGCGGGAAATAAAAATATTGGTTACAATGCCGCTGACGATAGATTTGAGGATATGATCAAGGCAGGAATTATCGATCCAACCAAAGTGGTGCGCAGTGCTTTGGAAAACGCAGCAAGTGCGGCGATCATGTTTTTGACTACTGAGGCAGTAATCACTGACAAGCCGGTTGAGCACGATGATCGCTCTGCTGGTGGCGGAATGCCAGGCGGAATGGGTATGGGTGGCATGGGCGGAATGATGTAAATTTAGCGATGATGATAAATAAGGTAGGAACAGGGCACTGCCCTGTTCTTTTTTTTACAAAAAGTTTTACAAATCAACATTAATTTGCTAGTATGCAATTATAAATTGTTTTTTTAAAAAAAGAAACGTGAATCTCAAATATAAATTTACTGGGAGGTGTGACAATGAAAAATTCGAGCGGATCAAAAAGCAGTAAAATTTCACAAATATTGGAAGTAATTGGCACTTTTTGGTTTTTAATTGTTGGAGTTGCACCATGTTTTATCATTGCACTTTTTGCTTTTGGTTTTCTTGGTGCCATGTTTTTTACCTTTGTTTTAATTGTTTTCGCTATGTATTACATTTCTGGAGTGTCATTAATTCACGCATTCATTGCTTTTTACAAAAAATTGGTAGAAGTAAATTGCGAAATTATGGGCGACAGAAGACTATCAAAAACAATAGGAGATTGGGACCCTTTGAAAGGCGACGGAAAATACATAAAACCTTAGGTATTTCTGGTTAGATCAAATAAACGATTTAACCAGTTTTTTTAGCCAAAAACTTTATTTTTTGCTATAATTACGAAAGTGATTAAAATTTAAATCAAAGCTCAAAATAAATGAAAGTAGCGAGCATCGCAAGAAATACATCTTTTTTTACCTTTGCCTTGATAATCCAAAAAATTATCAGTTTTTCGTTTTTTACTCTTTTGGCAAGATATTTAGCGCCAGAAGAATTGGGTAAATTTTATTTAGCTATATCGTTTACTACTATTTTTGCGATTATCATAGATTTGGGCCTAGCAAATGTGTTAACCAGAGAAGTGGCCAAAATAAAAGGCACGAACGATGTCGAGTCGGAAAAATCCAAAAACGATTTGTTGCGTGCCGTCCTTTTTATTAAAATACCCTTGGCTATCATTGCCATTGTCACTGTATTTATTTTGTCGAATGTTTTGACTTACACGGATATTGTCAGGCAACTTATTTATATCTCGGTTATTTCGATGGTTCTCGATTCTTTCTCTACGAGTTTTTGGGCTTTTGTGCGAGGGCACCATATTCTGAAATACGAAAGTATTAGCGCGGTTCTTTTTCAGCTCGTTATTTTTGTTTTTGGTGTGATTGTTTTGAAGTTCAATTTGGGCCTATCGTATCTGATGCTGGTATTCGCCATGGCTAGTCTTGTTGGCTTCTTGTATTCATTTTTTCTCACCAAAATAAAATTCAAAATTAGAGTCTGGCCCCAGTACAATCCGTCGCTTATCAAGCATGTCGTCAGCCTTAGC
>JBBRXK010000027.1:0-9939 GCA_038248465.1 Patescibacteria group bacterium
GGGCCAAAAGATTGGTCATGGCAGCCGTAAAACCCGAAATCAAAAATTTCAGATATTTTTTCTGCTTGAAAACCGCAATATAAATGTTTTTATAAAGCATTTTTGGTAAATATTATATAGACATTAGCATATCTATACTATATAATAAAAATATAGAAAATGCTAGGGTGTAATTACAGTTAATAAAAATTACTTATTATACTGATTTTTACTTCTAATAGTAAAATAAAAGCCATCATAAAATAAAATGGCTTTTAAGTGCGGTGGAGAGCGGGGGACTCGAACCCCATGCCATTGAGACACCAATGAGTTCGCAGCTCACGATGCCAACCTCGGCATTTCACTCCCCTTCACCACCGCACTTACATTTTATCACAAATACAAGCAAACAAAAACACCTCTACTTGTTTAAAGTAAAGGTGTTTTCATCGGTATCCATTGACATGGAATCTTGTGAGCTGCGAACTGTTTACACAATAGCATTCTTTAATCATTGTGTCAATCAAAGTATTATAAATATATTTATTTTAATATTAGCTAAAATACATGACCATAAACAAACTCAGCAAAATAATAATGCAACAAGCCGAAGAGAAAGGCTTTGGCACCAAGGCTGACGAAATTATTGTCGCCGAAAAAATCGCCCTGATTCACAGCGAAGTTTCTGAGTCCTACAGCGCCTACCGCCACCAAAACATCGATGGCAAAGATGGCTTTCACGAAGAGCTCGGCGACATTATCCTCCGTGTCCTCCACCTCGCCGGCGCCCTCGGTATTGATATTGAAAAAGAAATTTTAAAAAAACTTGAGTACAACCAGGGGCGGGAGTGGGATTGGAAAAATTTGAGTGAGAAAAATAATTAAAAAAGACGCTATCGAATTTGATTTCAACATCATCCTTGAGTTTTCCATCTTCCGAACGCAGAAAAATCTAACAAAGCACGATCGCTTTATTAAGTGTTACAAGAATAGCCCCTTTCGCAGACTGACCATCATTTTCATTTAGTCTTTCAACGAAAGTCTTCCATTTTCCAGTTGTAAAATATTCTGCGGTTTCTTATACTTTATTATCAGTTTATATTTTTTACAAATGGTTTTTAAACTATCCTCTTAATGTTATCTAAGTCAAATACCTCAGAAACAGAAACCAATATAGCATTCTTAGCTGGGTTTAATTTATCATTCTCTAGACAGATATTAAAATATTTTCCGGAATTAAAGATTTCAACCTCACCCTTTATTCGATAGTACAAGCCATTGTTTTTTGCAAAAACACAAATCTTACGGTTTTCTTTTAAATTTTTAATGGTTGCTGTCATCTGAGCATCTGCAATTAATAATTTATCATCATAAAAACCTAACGATATAACCACATTGGCGTTTGGTTCATTGTTAATAGAGCAAGTAGCTAAAACTAGCTCTGATCCTTTTTTAAAAACGTTTTTCCATGACATAATCTAGATTTAAATATTAATAAAAGTTATTTTTTAAAATTAATTGACGTGACATTTGGCGTACCGTCATCGTTTATCGTGGCCAACGACATGGGATTTTCTTCGATTAATTTTTTGGTCTTGCTATCTATCTTGATCATATTGATAGTTTTAATTTTTAAACTTCATTTAATATCTCAGTAGCTTCCCAACCGAACCACTCCTCCTGGTTATCCCGCCAGTCCGCCTTGGGAGGGAGCGATAGCTCTCGCTTTCTGTCATCCCGGGATGACAAAGGGAAGAGGCTTCGCTTGGGATGAAATAAAAAGATGCTTGGGATGACAAAAAAATCATATTCACAATTACATTCCTAACTCCCCAAAAATCCCCTTCATCTCCACCGCAATAATCTCCCAGTCGTATTTTTCTCGCACCAAATCTCCGCCATTTTTTATTAGCTGGTATCTTAGCATCTCGTCGCCAAGTAGTCGCTCGATCTGCTTAGCGATACTTGCCGAATCATGAACTGCACAAAAAAGTCCGGTCGTTTTTTTATCAGGGTTTCTGTCTGGATCAAAAAGAAAATCCAGAATTCCTCCGACCGGCGTAGCGATTACTGGAAGTCCTGCGGCCATGGCCTCTAGAAATGAATTGCCAAGCCCTTCGGAAATGGAGGGGCGGATGAAGATGTCGGAAATTTTTAAATATTTTGGAATCTCTTTGTGGTCAACCAAGCCTAGCCACTTGACTCTATCCCCCAGATTCAATTGCTTGCTCACTTTTTGCAAGCTCTCTCTGTCTGGACCTTCACCGAGAATTAAAAATTTTATATTTTCTGGTAGTAGCTTCAGGGCCTGTATCACATCAATTATGCCGTTTTTTGGCACTAGTCGCGAAGTGGTTATCAAATATTTATCACTCGCCGTTTTCCCAAGACTAGTTTTTAGCTCATCTAAAATGGTGCTAGAAAAATTCTGGGAAAAATGTTTTATATCCACAGCGTTTGGCACAACCTTGATTTCACAGCCATAGTGCATGCTCCGCGCAAAATCTGCCAAATGATTGGAAATAGTTTGGATACAATCAGCACTCGAAAATATTTTTGTAAATAACGGATAAACAAAACGTACTTTCTCTTTGATCTCATTGATCGGGTCACCTTCTTGCAAAGTAAGCAGATATTTTACGCGAGGATTTATTGTTTTAAATAGCATTGCAGCAAAACCGGCAAAGGCTGCCATCATTGCCCAGATAGCATCATACTTATTTTTGCGATGCAAGCTATACGCTTTTAGACAAGCAAGAAACGGAAACAAAATTTTATTCAGCTTGAGAGGCCAAGAAACCAAGTCCAACATCTTTGGATTTTTGGTCGCAAATCCAATCCGATATATATTTATATTTCCGATCCTCTCAAATTTTGGCAAGGCCGAATTGAAACGCAAAGTTATCATATCAAAAACAATATCACTACAACGACCCGTAATTTCTTTGATAGCAATTTCCGCACCACCGACAAAAGGGTGATAAGTAGTGGAAAATACTAAAATGCGTTTTGGCATAAGAGTTTATTATTTTAAAATTAACTAAAGTCGTGAACTGATGATTTCCAAAATCTGAAATTCTTCTTTTGTTTTTTTGGTCACATAGTCCCAACCCTTTTCAATGTCGAGCGCTTTTATATTTTTTTCCGAGTCTAGCCAGGCAAGTTGTCTTTGATTTAGCGGCGCTAAAATTTGCAATTTATGGCTTCTCCGAAAAATCAATTTATACAAAGGCGAGAATATTTTGCGCTTGATAATCTTGTCATTTACTCCGGCACCTTCAAAAAGACTAACCATGCAAGCCCGTCTGGTCAAAAAAGAAAATACCAGCGTGGTGATGGCCCCGTAACTAGCCATTATTCCCCAAGCAAATTGATAGTCTTGTTTTTTGTGAAGGCTGATAGCTTTTATGGTACCGAGCACGGGTAATAAATATTTATCAAAACTATTTCCAAAACCAACTCGGTAGACACTCACCTTTCCGATTTTTTCTTCACGGGCGAGTGTAATTTTCATTCGCGCACTGATCACGTCAAGTCCATAGACGGTCATGCGCTCGCTGATTTCTTTTACTGCTTCCTCGGCCGGACCAGCTAGCGGATAAAATGTAGGGTCAAAAACGATCACATTTGTTTTCTCATTGATTCGTGAATTGAAATCAACATAAGTTCTTCTAAGTCCTTCCAAAAAACTGACTCTAGGTTTCCAATCAATCAGTCTGGTAATACGGGCAATGTCCGGACAACGTCGCTGTGGGTCGCCAAGGCGTTCAGGGATAGTGTCGTAATTCAGAAATATCACCTCGCTCTTGCTCCCAGTATAGTTCTTTATATCAAATGCCAAATCCTTGATACTTCTCTCTTCTGGATTACCGATATTAAAAGGACCGAAGCCAGATTTTTCTCTTGGCACTTCTATTAATTTTACAAAAGCGTCTAGCAAATCGTCGACATACATAAAACTCCGCGACTGCTCTCCACATCCATGAACAGTTATGTCCTCATTGTTCAACGCTTGCAACATAAAATTGGAAATCACTCGACCATCATTGAACATCATATTTGGTCCATAGATATTAAATAGTCTAACTATTTTTATATCAAGCTTGTATTGCAAAAAATAATCCTTGCAGAGTGATTCCCCTGCTCGCTTCCCCTCATCATAACAAGACCTTTTGCCAAGCGGATCTACATTTCCAAAATACTCCTCCCTTTGCGGATGCTCCAGCGGATCTCCGTAAACTTCAGATGTAGAGGCTTGCAACATGGTCGCACCATAGCGACGAGCCAGCTCCAACATATTCTTGGTACCGTTTACTGCTATATCAAGAGTTGAGATCGGATCAAATTGGTATTGCATAGGTGAAGCCGGACATGCCAGATTGTAGATCTGATCAATCTCTTCAAAGCTATACTTGAGCGGTTTTACAATATCGTGTTTGATTAAAGTAAAGTTTTTATTTAGCAAAAATTTTTTGATATTAGACTTTTTTCCAGAATAAAAAGAATCCACACAAATAACTTCATGCCCCATTTCAAGCAAAAGTGTAATCAAATTTGACCCGATAAAACCCGCTCCACCCGTCACCAAAATTGTTTTTTTAGTATTCATTCTTTAAAATTAATATTATTTATCTCCCTAATCATATCTTAAGTTACCCAAAAAATCAAGGTAAATTACAAATAAATTGAAAAAAATGCTATAATATTAACAATTAATTAATACGATTATTTATACAACTATATGCCCATAAACACTAAGCCCACTATTCTATATCTCATAACCCAGGGCGAATTCGGTGGCGCTCAGCACTACATCCTAGATTTGGCCAAAGCTTTTTTAAACGAATACAAAGTAATGGTGGCCTTTGGCGAAGTCGAAAAAAGTCAAAAATTTATAGATCTTCTCGAGGCAAGTGGTATTGACTATTACAAAATCCCCGAACTCAAAAGACATATTTCTTTCAAGGATGACTACAAGGCCATAATAGCCACCCGAAAAATAATCGCTAAAACAAAACCGACTATTTTGCATTTAAACAGCACCAAGATGTCGGTACTAGGGTCAATTGCCTCGATCGGTCTCAAATGTCAAGTAGTCTATACAGCCCATGGCTGGGTATTCAATGAAAAATTGGATGACAATGTTAAGCGCTATTATATCTGGGCGGAAAAACTAAGTGCTTTTTTCAAGAAAAAAATAATCTGCGTTTCCGAATTTGATCGTCAAACGGCCATCAACTATTCGATTGCCAAAAACGACAAACTGACGGTCGTTCACAACGGTATTCCTGATTTTGAAATACTTTCACGCGAACAAGCCAGGCGCGAACTAAGTGAGAAGTTTAAGCGACTAGATATTTTTGAAAATTTTGATTTTGTGGTCGGCTCAATCGGCTATCTATACAAAAACAAGGGTTTTGATTTCCTAATCAATTCTATTAAGCTACTTCGGAAAGAAAACCACAATCCTTTACTTTTGATTATTGGCGATGGCCGAGAAAAAAATGAACTAGAGAATTGGATCACCCAACTTGATCTAAGTAAAAATGTATTTATTCTTGGTGAAATAGAAAAAGCCTCTCGTTATCTAAGGTCTTTCGACATCTATGCCTGCGCTTCTATAAAAGAAGGCTTATCCTACACAGTGATAGAGGCTATGACCGCCGGACTGCCAATCGTAGCTACCAATGTTGGTGGCAACCCTGAGCTGATAAGTGATCACAAAGAGGGGATTTTGGTAGAAGCGAGCAATCCAAACGCTCTGTCCGAAGCCATATTAAATATTTATAACAACCCATCCTTGGCTACGGAAATAGCCAATGGTGCCCACGAAAAAGCCCTAAAGAACTTTGAAATTGAGGATATGGTATATAAAACCGGACTAGTGTATCAAACACTATTATCCCAAAAATAACACCACGAACGACCAACTATTTTTTCTCTAATTCATTAGCACTGCATTATCCAAGAAAATAATTTAACAAAAAAATTGTCTGGTTTAGAATGAAAATTCCTGGACCACAAAAAAAGATCCGAACAGGATCTTTTTTATTATGGAAGTACAATATTTTTATTTCATATTTGCCAAAAGTGTCAATGCCTCTGCTGGTCTACCCAGAAAATATTTCTTGCTGTCTTTGGGATTGATATACCAAGCTTCGCCCTTGCTTTCCACCTGCAAGAGAATTTTTCCTTTTTGATTATCGGCAAATTTCATATCAACCGTCGTAGTGCCTTTCCCATTTGGGTT
Source organism: Patescibacteria group bacterium (assembly GCA_038248465.1). Taxonomy (GTDB): domain Bacteria; phylum Patescibacteriota; class Patescibacteriia; order Patescibacteriales; family UBA12075; genus JBBRXK01. The sequence goes on from JBBRXK010000027.1 coordinate 6,230, forward strand.
GAAATTACCAAGAAGCTCGGCTTTGTCTTTGAAGCCATCGCCATCGCTGTCATTCTTTGTTTTGTCTGTCCCTAGCGCCAATTCTATCGTATCGGACAAGCCATCGCCATCGGTATCTAGCCCTTTGAAGTTGGCATCGGCCAGTGGGATTTTGTTCAAATTGGCGTTGCTAATTCCTGTCCCGAGAGTCACAATCATGGCATAGACCATCGCATCTGTTTGTTCTAATTTACCCTCACATTTGGTAATATTTTTTGCAATATCATCTTTGGCGTTTCGCTCAGTGTTGTACTTTTCTTCTAGCTTTCCTTTTTCAAATAATATTTCTTTGTAACTATCGGTTTTGGCAGAAATTTCGCTCTGTGCCTCTGTCAAAGTTTTTTCCAATTCGCCAAGTTTACTAGTTGTGACATTAACTTCGTTTTTAGCAAGATCTATTTCGTCCACCTTTTTCTTTATGTCTAGTTGTGCTATCGCCATATTGGTGACTAGAGTTGAGTTCACATCATAAATCTTTACAATCGTCGCAATCATTCCCATAATAATGATAGTGATAAGAACATAAAAAAACCATCGCTGATATCGTCGCAATGATATCTCCCTCGGTACTTGCGCAGCAAGGTTTATTTCATGAAAGCAGAATTGACACTGCCTGCTCGTATCAGGAATTTGTTTTTTGCATTTTGGACAAATCATAAGATTCAATTGAGAATTATCCGCTCGAGGCAGACCAGCCGTAGGCTGGAGAATTAAGAATTTTTTTAATTTGGCTTTTGGCATTTTGACGTCTGGCAAAACACACAAATGACCTATAATTCATAGGTAGCTTCTATTATAACACGATTTGGCAAAATAACAAAATTCTATTTCAGCTTATCGATAAATTCATTGACATAGTTTTGTACAGAAGGGTTTTTTTCTGCTACTTTTTTCGCCATATCAATAGCCTCTGTGGTCATTCCCGCATTGGCGTATTGTTTCGCCAATTCGATCATGATACTGGTATCATTTGGCTCAGCGGCATGCAAATATTCATAGAGTTTTATTACTCGCTTTTTGTCGCCGAGCTCCGTGTAGTGAGCCACAAAGCTTTTTATCTGGCCAAGTGGCATCAGGAGTTGCGAGCCGTTCAGGTCAATACATTTATCAATATAAGTATAGCCTTCGTCCTTTTTGCCGGCAAAAAGCAAAATTTTACCCAAATGGCATGAGCTATCAAAATATATTTCGTTCAATTTGTAAGCTTCGAGTAGGGTCGCGATCGCATTGTCTTGTTCGCCGCGAGTTAGTTCTATTTGCGCTTTCTGATAATACACTGGTGCTCTTCCCGGACTGGCCTTGATTGAATCATTGATCGCAATCATGGCGCGATCACTATAATTCATGGCTTTCTGCTTGTCGTCTCCAGCTACCTTGGAAGCGGCATCCAGAATTTGCGCAAGCATCATCTGGTTCAAGCTATCGGACTTGTTGTAATCAACATTGATTTGTGCTAACTCGATCAAAAAGTCAGCCACCGCCAATCTTTGCTCTGGCACAAAACTGTTGAAGGCACCGGGATCAGCAAACAAGCGAATCAAGCTAGTGCGACTATCTCGATCTAGAACCGTGTTGTAGCTCAGTGCTTCTTTGTAAATATCAATAGTGGCCTGAGCATTGCCACTCGCCCAAGCTCTCTGTCCCTCAATTGTTTTTGCAAGCATTTTAAAAGGTTGGATATTGTACTGCCACATTATAATAAAAGATATCGCGCCGACAAATAACAAAGTATAAATTTCTTTATTTTGCAATTCTTCTTTACCGATAATTCGCCTCGCTACCTGTCCAGTCTTTGCTTCTATCCGCTCGCCAATCCCCGCTTCACCTTTCTCATAAAGATAATAAATAAAAGCGAGAATCATCATGAGTCCGACATAGGTAACTAGTGAATCAAACACAGCCAGATTTTGTACAAAATAAGCTACGAGAAGTGACACAATCAGAACAAATTCATGAATATCAAAATAATCCTTGCGGTAGCCTACAATTAAATAGTACAGGGCAGCAACGAAGATCGAGAGATAAGTCACCATGCCGATAATTCCAGAGGTTGAAGCTATGTCAATCACGTTGTTGTGCGCTCGATCAAAATAAGTTTCACTGCGCGTATAATTGTAAAATGAAGCATCAAAGTATTTGTCAAAAATAACCGCATAATTTCCAAAACCGGTACCAAACACGGGGTGGGTCCTGAAATCTTTCCAAGCCGCACGCCATGATATCAAACGAGTTTGAAATGTGTCCTTCTTAAAATCAATTCCAGAAATCGGTTGCAGTAAGGAATTTTTTGTAACAAAATCACTATTTTTATTAATTAATAATAGTGTTGAAGTTATGGCCAAAAACAAAAATAAAGCCAGGGTAGCAAATTTTATTTTTTTGTTTTTAACAAGTACACCATACAAGAAAAATAATACGATGATACTGAGGCCAAGTCCCACATAGGCACCAGTTGTATCAGCATTCTTGAATTCCAAGAGCAAGAGTGGCAGAGGTAGTAAATACAACCAGCGTAAACCAGTATTTTTTTCTTTAAAAAATAAAATAAAACTGAAGTAGATATTAAATATCAAATAAGCACTCACATATGCAGTATTACCGATACTTGAGTAGGCCTCAACTCCTTGTCCAAGCCCCATGATACTCACAACCGCAGCCACGGAAACAGAAGCAATAAAAAATATTTTCCAATCGTTCCAATCACGTAAAACGGTGATTATTATCAAGTAGAAAATTACAAAATGTAAGACATGAAAAACGCCAAGCATCCGCTCCACATCTCCCCAAAAACTCAGATTGAAATCAATGCCGAAAATACTTGAAATTGTGAGTGCAAAAACAAATGCCAGTAAAGCAAAACTTATGTATGACCATTTTGGTCGATAGCTCGGGAATTTGACGATAAACGCCACCCACAAAACGAATAAAATCTCCACCAAGATATTGAAGGAAATTTGTTTGGAGGTGATAAAAGGAAATAAGAGGTTTTTGAAAACCAAAAATACCGAGAGTAAACCGGTATAAATACCCACCTTCAAGATGAGTAGATAAACTTTTTCTGACATATTGCAAAAAAATTAGCCCTGGCTAGGGTATTTATTAATAATATTTATTTTATTTAATTTTAGCAAATCGCCGTTTTAGTGTCAACGCTTCTGCGGATGCTTGAATTGGGACTTTTGAGATTCTTGAGACTTTTGGGATGTTTGGGATGTTTGTGACTTTGGGGATGTTTGTGACTTTGGGGATGTTTGAGATGTTTGGGATGTTTGGGATGTTTATCTACAAGCAGCTGGGCATCTGAATCTCGTGCCAAAAAAAGATAAAATCCCCCGAAAAATCATCTTGACGAGCACCGCTATAAAATGTATATTTATAGTAACGCTAAAAAATATTTAAGGGGCAAAATTTTGGAGGGGTAAATTTTAAAAAATTTATAATAAAAAACATGGCATTAACAGCAAAACAATTTAGTTTACTTGCTACCAGGGACGATCTTAGGGATCTCAAAAATGAACTGGTAAGCAAAATGGCTTCCAAGAGAGATTTAAACGGCGTAATGAAAGCCATTGATGGCCTGACCAAAGCGGTCAAAGATTTTCATGCTGAACTCGCCTCAAACCAGATGGGACATGACCGTTTTGAAGAATCGATTGTGGATTTAAAAGGTA
>JBBRXK010000028.1:0-9871 GCA_038248465.1 Patescibacteria group bacterium
ATAGTCTCAATTTTAATTTCTATTTACGGTGTGTATAATGTTTACAATATAAAAGTAAAAAATGTTTCTCTACACATTGATAATTTGCCAGAATCATGGATGAACAAAAAAGTTGTACAGCTCTCGGATGTGCATCTTGGGAATATTTTTCGTGATTCATATATGCATAAAATATTGGCAGATCTCAGCGTTATAAAACCAGATATTATTCTAATCACTGGAGATTTGCTCGATAGTATCGATGGAAACGTCGAATACTTCCACAATTCATTAAAAAGTTTAAATGCGCCCGAGGGGGTATATTTTGTAAGTGGGAATCATGAAACCTATCTTGGGCTTGAAAAAATGAAACAAATAATCAATGATACGAACATCAAGATGCTCGATAATCAATTGATTGATATTGATGGTGTGCAAATAATCGGCATTTCCTATCCCGAAAGATTTGAAAAAATTCAATTGACAAACGAAATAGACAAATTAGCAAATTTTGATCCAGAAAAGGTAAATATTTTGATGTATCATGAACCCGTGCAAACCATGAGCATGAAAGAAAAGGGAATTAATCTAATGCTATCTGGACACACGCATCGAGGGCAAATGTGGCCAATAAACTATATCACAGATAGTATCTACAGCGGCTATGATTATGGACTTTTTACAGATAATGATTTTAATCTATACGTCTCATCAGGTGCTGGCCTTTGGGGACCGACGATGAGGACTAGCGGACACAACGAGATAGTCGTATTTACTTTTAATTAATTTCAGTGCTTAAAATATAAAAAACGAAAAGCAACTCGCCAAATCCGGAATGAAAATTTCTAGACAGCAAAAACCTCTGTTATCACAGAGGTTTTTGCTGTCTAGAAATTTTCATTCCATACCTTACATAAATCATTTAGGTTTTTCTGTATAAATTATTTGTTCAGTAGTCTTTTTAAGATTTCGGTGACAATTTTGGGGTTGGCTTTGCCGCTACTTGCGGCCATGGTTTGACCGACAAAGAATTGGATTAGGTTTTCTTTGCCATTTTTGTATTCAGCTAACTGGTTTGGATTTTTATCAATTATTTCTTGGACCGTTTTTTCTAGGGCTTCGGTGTCATCGATTTGTTCTAGTCCAAGACTTGTCATGATGTTGCTCGGATCGCCACCTTTTTCTACCATGATTCCGAGAATTGTTTGACCAGCACTAGAGTTAATTTTGTCTTGATAGATAAGTAAAAGTAGTTCGGCAAAATTTTCGGCTGTAACATTTTGTATCTCATGAATATTATCGTTGCCATTTTTGAGGTATTTAAAAAGTTCCGAAGTCATCCAATTGCAGGTCAGTTTCGCTAATTTTTTCATTTGTCTTTCCCAGTTGTCGCCACTAGCTACAATCCAGGCGTTTAATTCCGAGACTACGTTTTCGGTGAAATTGGCAATGTCTTTGTTAATGGTTAATATTTCTGCGCTGTTATAATCAAAATCGTACTGCTCGACAAAACGTTGTATTTTTTCCGGGGGCATTTCAGTCAAAGCCGATTTTATGCGCATGATTTCTGCTGGACTAATTTTGATTGGCGGAATATCGGGTTCAGGAAAGTAGCGATAGTCGGCGGATGTCTCCTTGCTTCTTTGACTGACTGTTTCGTTTTTGTTTTCGTCCCATCCGCGAGTTTCTTGAACTAATTTTTCGTTATTTTCAAGGACATGTATTTGTCTTTTGACTTCAAAGTTTATTGCTTTTTCGATTGCTTTAAAAGAATTGATATTTTTAACCTCAACTCTTGGGTTTAACTTATAATCACCAATCGTTTTAATTTCGCAATTACCCTCGTATTTCCATTTGCCTTCTTCTTGTACGGAGATGTTCGCTTCACAGCGCATTTCGCCTTTTTCCATATTGGCATTGCTGATATCAAGATAGCGTAGTATCCGTTGATAAATTTGACAGAATTTTTTCGCTTGCTCTGCTGATTCAATAGTCGGTTCGGTTACTATTTCCATGAGCGGGGTGCTCGCACGATTAAAATCGATTAGTGAATATGGCTTTTGGCCGGGGTGGGTGTTTTTGCCTGTGTCTTCTTCAAGATGAATACGAGTGATAGCTACTTTTTTGTCATCAACCAAAAGATAGCCGTCATAGACAAAAGGCAAATCGTATTGTGAGATCTGATAACCTTTTGGTAAATCTGGGTAGAAATAATTTTTGCGATCAAATTTACTCACTTCGTTTACTTTGCAGTGCAAAGCAAGGCCGGTGAGAATCGTCCATTCGATAGCTTGCTTATTTGGAATAGGCAAAGTGCCAGGGTGACCAAGACAAATCGGGCAAGTATTTTCGTTTGGTTTTTTGTTGTCTGGATCATTGTCACACTCACAAAACATCTTGGATTTAGTCTTGAGTTCGGCGTGGATTTCCAGACCAATTATTACGTTATACTTCATATATTTTCTTTCGTATGTTGTGAACCTATATTTTATTCATTATCTCAATAATTTTTTGTTCCAACTCTTCAACGTTGCCATCATTCGTGATTATGTAATCTGCGCTTTTGGCTACCTCGGCGATTTTGGCTTCGGTTTCGAGGGACTCTTTGGACTGAAACTCTTCGAAGCTCGCTTCGCTTTCACCAACCTTTTCGTTACGACCAACACTGCGTTCGTAACGAGTTCTTTGATTGGCGGTTACGTATATAAAAGTAAAGTTTGATTCAAAAGCTTTGCGCATTTCTTCGGGGTCGCCGGGCATACGAAATCCATCGGCGATTACAAGATCGGTGTCTTCTTTTTCGATATCTTTGATCATGGCCTGCATAAGCACGTCATCGCCGAAACCTTTTTTAAGTACCAAAGCGATATTTACCAAATTGTCTCGACTAGATTCTAGGTGTAGACTATCCAATGTACGTCTAAGAATACCGGAAACAGTTAGACGTGATCCGCCATAGTTTTTTCTAATTATATCAGCGGCCGCCCCCTTGCCTCCGGCTTGTTCGCCGATTATCCCTATTACTTTTTTTTGTTGCATGAGTTTCTATTTATTTTTTAAATTAATAATTCATCTATTTTTTTAAATAATTCCTCCTTCGAAGTTTCGTTTACAATCATATAATCAGCCCTAGCGATTGGCCCACCTTTGTCAGTTTTTTCAATTTCATTATAATCTCTTTTGACAAATACTTCAATATCTTTAATCGGTCGCTCGTTATCCCTACTACTTAAGCGTGAAAATCTAGTTTTGGGACCGGCGAAAATAGCAAGAACTTCAAAAATTTCTCCAAATTCATCTTTTAATATTTTATACTCATCCCAGCTGTATAGACTTTCTATAATTACTACTTCGTTTAAATTAATCAGTTCAGTTATTTTTGCTTTCGCAAGAATTGCGTAGCCACCCATGCCTAGTTCTTCGCGTATTTTTTCTCTGGTGACTTTTTCATTTTCATAATTAAGTTCCAGGCCATCCTCTTTCATTCTAATAAAAGTATAGTCACCAAAATAAACCTTGGGAGCTTTGAATTTTTCCATTAAATATTTGGTGGCTTCGGATTTTCCCGACCCACACATGCCAACCACCGCGATAATTCTTTTTTTCATTTATTTTTTTGTTAACTCTAAAAATGTGTAGTTTAAGTTTTCATTTTGACTACTGTATTTATTTACCACAGTTTCAAACTCAGAGTAGTCGGGGAAAAAAGTATCTGCTTCTGGTGCGTCATCAACAATTGTTAGAAATAATTTACCACAGTAGGGGAGAGCTTGTTTAAATATTTCTCCACCACCGATAATAAATATTTCATCACTGCCAATAGATTTTTTTGCTAGATTAATGGCGGTGCTTAGCGAGTCGGCGATAAAGCATTTGTCGGCTTTATATTTTTTGTCCCTGGTGATAATTATGTTAGTGCGATTCGGCAAGGCTCGTCCGATAGATTCAAAGGTTTTTCGTCCCATGATAATCGGGTGACCAGTTGTTGTTCTTTTAAATCTTGCCATATCTTCGGGGATGTCCCAAAGTAGTTTGTTGTTGCAACCAATGGCTTTATTTTTCCCGATTACGACGATTATGTTCAACATTTTAGTTAAAAGTTTATAAAGTTCATAAAGTTTATAAAGTTCATAAAGTTCATACAGTTGAAATTATAAGGTCCTTTATAAACTTTATGAACTTTTAACTTTATAAACTTAATATCCCCCCACGTTGGCAATCTCTCCGCGAAGTGGTGGGTGGTGTTGATAGCTTTCCAAAGTAAAATCTTCTGGTTTGAAGTCGTCAATATTTTTTATTTCTGGATTTAATTTTAAACTTGGGAAGGGGAAAGGTTCGCGAGAAATTTGCTCGTTTAATTGATCAAAATGATTGGAATAAATATGAACATCGCCAAAGCTGTGAACAAATTCGCCTGGCTCGAGACTGGTAATTTGGGAAACCATGAGAAGTAGCATGGCATAACTGGCGATATTAAATGGCACGCCCAAAAATAAATCTGCGCTACGTTGGTAAAGCCCCAGATTTAATTTGCCATCAACCACTTGAAATTGGAAAGTGGTATGGCAAAAAGGTGGCACTTCGTTGCGATTTTCTGGCGAAGCCATGGCATAAATATAATCAGGATTCCAGCCCGATACGATGTAAGACTTTCGGTAGGGCTTGTCTTTTAGTCCTTGGATGACCCAGCCGAGCTGGTCGATCTCGCGTCCATCGGAAGCTGGCCAACGTCGCCACATCCTACCGTAAGCGTATTTTAAATCTCCCCACTTCACTACGAACGGATCGTCAGTTGGCAATTCGCGCAACTTGGCAATAAAATCTTTTTGCTCTAAATCATTTTCAGGGTCATTAGCGAGACAATGTTTGTGATATTGTTTCCAAGCCCATTCATCCCAAATGGGATTTTTTTTATCAACTAAATATTTAATATTGCTCGAGCCTGATAAAAACCAGATAAGCTCTGTCAATATACTTTTATAAAATGTTTGTTTGGTGGTGAGTAGGGGAAAACCGTCTTTCATATCGTAGCGATGTTGACGACCAAAAACAGAGAGCAAATACGGTGGCTCTTGTCCTTTTTTCTTGTACTCTTCCAAAACTTCGGGCGTAAAAAATATTGGTTTTTTTGCGCCATTTTGTTGGATGTCTTTTACTAAGTTTAGATATTGGTATTCTGGATGCATGAGAATAATTTTTAATTTGTAATTTAGAATTTTTAAACAATTTGTAATTTTTTAATGACTAAATTTTTAAACAAAGTTGATTATGGGAAGCCGTTAAAAAATTTTAAAATTGCATAATTTAAAATTGTTTAAAAATTATAAATTAAAAATTACAAATTGTTTCAGACTTGCACTTCTTCGCCACTTGTCGCTACTCGTCCTCCCATCCATTGTCCGCGATACTGATTGCCTTCGCCGAGAACTTCGTGAAAAGTGATATGAACGACACGAGCCCCAAAGGCAATTTTTATATTTGATTTTCCCATATTGGCTAGACCAAAAGTAAGTTCTCCCGAGTAACCAGGTTGGACGATGCCGTTGGCGAGCACTAGACCGGATCGGAATAGGGTGGTGCGAGGAAGGATGATGCCGGACAGGGTAGTTGGCATATTAACTTTTTCCATGGTCTTGATTAGATAATATTCACCTGATTTAAAAACATAAAAGTTTTCTTCCTCGCTTTTACTCGGATCGTCTTTGGCGAGAAGAGTAGCTTTTGGAGTGTCTCGATTTTCTATTCCCAAAAACCCCGCGCCTTCAAGCTCGTACACCTCAGCCAAGCGCAAATCGAAACCAGCCCCTTCCGGATTGTTCATTTCGCGGTCACAAAGATTTTCGACCAAATTATTTTGAGCTACTAGTTCGTGGAGTTTTTTTATACCCAATATCATAAATTTGTAATTTTTAATTTGTAATTTTTAAACAATTTTTAATTTTCTAAATGTAGTAATTTTTAAACTCTCTCTTGGTGATTGGCTGTGTTTCTAAATTTTGTCATTATAATATTATAAATTGTTTAAAAATTAAAAATTTCAAATTAAAAATTATTTATCACCACAACACGTACAATTTTTATCATATCCTTCCTCCGTCTGCCCGGTGTTGTATTCTTTGGGAAAGCGACAAAATATTTCGCCTTCGTATTTGCGGATTAGAATATTTCTTTTTTTAGCCAGTTCTATGGATTCATCTTCTTCTTCGAAAGCTTCGCCACCGGTTTGAATGCGCTGATAAGCTTTGTGGTAAACTATCTCAGCGATGCCGACATTGTTGAGAGCTTTCATACAGTCGAAGCAGGGGAAGAGGACGGAATAAATTGTCGCCCCGCGGAGGCGCTTGGTGTCTTGGCAATTGATGATGCCGTTTATTTCAGCGTGAGCCCCACGACAACGGCGGAGTTTGCCAGTGATAGGGTCGCCGTCGACTTTGGCGCAACCAACATCGAGGCAGTGCAAATCGCCCGCGGTTGGACCATTGTAACCTATGGATATAATTCTTTTATTTTTGTCGACAAAGACCGCTCCGGTTTCGTGAAACTTGCAGGCCGTACGCTTGGAAGCCACGATGGCGAGGTTCATCAGGGTTTCATCCCAATCGAGTCTTCTTAGTTTTGGTTTTTTTAGGTCGGGCATAGCGTAACATTTAAAATTGTTTCTATTTATAGATACTTTATTATTCTATCAAACTCTATTTAATAGGGCAAATAAAATCAAAAAAAGCTGGAATATCCAGCTTTTTTTGATTTAAAAGTCTAGGATTTTTCATTCTGGACTACACAAAGATCTTTTAACTTTTTTATCTTTTGATTTTAGTAGTTTCTAGCTTTTTTATTCTGATTTCGTGATTATTTATGCGATCTTCCTGTCTGTATCTACCACCATTGCCCGCAACTATTTCTTCTTGCATATCCTTGAGGAGTTTAATCATTAAGTCCTCTTTATTAAGAACTTCATTGAATTTTTCATTTAAGTCATCTTTTGTTGCGTATTTTTCCAAGGCAAATTTTAGATCATCTTTTGTTGCGTATTTTTCCAAAAGAACAAGCAGGTCTTCTTTTGTGACGAAGCGATTTTGAATGTCATCAAAACCCTCCTTCATCATGGCGGCTAATACTTCTAATGTGATTTTTTTGGCCATAATAATTTTGATTAACTTATTTATGCTTTAAGTATAATCTTAAATATTCCAAATGTCAAAAACAAAAAAAGCTGGAATTTCCAGCTTTTTTCTATTTTTTTTGATTTGTTTATTTAGGGATTTGAACTTTTAGGCCTGGACCCATTGATGAGCTCATGGAAATGTTTCTCATGAAAACACCTTTGGATTTGGTGGGTTTTAATTTTTTGATGGCCTCAATGATGGCAACTACATTTTCTTTTAGCTTGTCAGCTTCAAAAGATATCTTGCCTACAGCCAAATGTACATTGGCGGTATCATCATTTTTGAAACTGATTTTACCTTTCTTGAGCTCTTTGATAGCCTTGGCTGGATCTGGAGTAACAGTTTCGTTCTTGGGTGATGGCATCAGACCGCGAGTACCAAGAATCTTGGCGATTACGGCTAGATTACGCATCATTTTTGGCTCGGCTACGGCTACTTCAAAATCAGTTTTTTCGGATTTTTTGATTTCAGCAATTAGTTCATCACCACCAACGATATCAGCGCCCGCCTCTTTGGCTGCCTTTTCATTTTCAGGACTTACAAAAGCGGCTACACGAACGGATTTACCAGTACCATGAGGCAAGCTCACAGCCGAACGGATTTGTTGGTCGCCTTTGCGGGGATCAATACCGAGACGGAAATGTAATTCTACCGAGGCATCAAATTTGCATTTTGATAATTTCTTGGTCAAATCAATCGCTTCATCGATTGAATAAGTCTTTGATTTGTCAAATTCTACTTTTTTTTCTTCTGTCATATATTTTTTTCGTGGTGCAGACGACTTGTTAATATAAGTTAAGTCTCCCACAATTATTTTATAAGATTTTTATTTAGATAATTTCGAAATACGATAATCATTACCTCACCCTGTCCTTCTCCTTAAAACAAGGAGAAGGGACTATATATTGAGGTTTTTCGAATATTTATTGTGAATTTGTAATCATTCGTAATTTACTTTATTTCCACTCCCATCTGTCTAGCAGTGCCGGCAATAATTTTTGCTGCTTGCTTTACATCTGTTGTGTTCAGGTCTGGTAGTTTTATTTTTGCTACTTCTTCTAGTTGAGCCTGTGTGATTTTACCTACTTTCTCGGTCATTGCTTTGCTTGAACCTTTTGGTAGACCCAAAGCTTTTTTGATAAGTTCAGAAGCTGGTGGAGTTTTGGTAACAAAGGTAAATGTTCTGTCTTCGTAAACGGTGATTTCAACTGGCACAACTTCGCCCATTTTATCTTTTGTGGCGGCGTTGTATTTCTGACAAAAATCCTGAATCTGCAAACCATGCTGACCGAGTGCCGGACCGATTGGTGGAGCTGGGTTGGCCTGACCACCGCGGATTTGTAATTTGATAACTGTTTTTATTTTTTTTGCCATATTTGTTCAATTAAGAATTTATGAATTAAGAATTATCCGCCCGAGGCGGACCAGCCTTGGGCCGGAGAATTAAGAATTATGCGAGAAGCTCGCTTTTGGGCGACAAATAATTTTAATTCATTTATGCTGAATGCCAATCTACAAATGGGCGCAAATTTACAAACATGGCTATTCGTAGATTTGTATATCATTTGTAGATTGGCATTCAGCAGTTTGATTATAGTTTTTTGATTTGTAAGAAATCTAGTTCAACTGGGGTTTCGCGACCGAACATCGAGACCAATACTTTGACTTTGCCCTTGGCTTCGTCGATATTTGTGACTTTGCCTTCTAGATTCTTGAAGGGGCCATCGATAATGCGGACAGGAGAACCCATCGAAACATCGATTTTGAATTTTGGTTCTTCAACGCCCATTCTTTTTTGTAATGCCTTGACCTCTTTTTCGCTGATTGGGGTAGGAATAGTACCAGTGCCGATAAAGCCAGTCACATTTGGGGTGTTACGAACTACATACCAAGAGTCGTCATTTACAATCATTTCAACCATGACGTAGCCGGGAAAAATCTTTTCTTCGACGATCTTGCGACTGCCGTTTTTTATTTTGATTTTCTTCTCAGTTGGAATCAGGATGTTAAATATTTTATCTTCCATGTCCATGGATTCGGTTCTCTGCTTTAGATTTTTTTCAACATTTTCTTCATATCCGGAATAAGTGTGAAGCACATACCAACGTCGCCCTTGATTTAATGTTTGTTTGGCCATATATTTTTAAAATCTAGCTTTTGATTTTGTAAAAAACCATTTGACTAGGGGATTAGGGATTTATTGAAATTAAGAGATAATTAGTTTGAAAGCCCAGGCAAAGACATAATCAATCGCTCCAAGAAAAACAGCAATTGACAAACTGATGCCAATGACCAATAATGTGTAGCTTTGCGTTTCCTTCTTGGTTGGCCATGTGACTTTTTTCATTTCCTCAATAGATCCTTTTAGATAATTTACAAATTTGTTCACCATATTTTTAAATTAAGATTATTTCTCATCCCGAATTACAATTACTTATTTAATACTAGCTATTCAAGTAAATAAAAACCGCCCCGTTGGGCAGATTTGATATTTATATAAATATAGTACAGGAAATAGTGAGGGATGTCAATAGCGTGCACTCGTCCATGTTACACTTGACAAAGTTTGCAAAATGTGATAGTTTAAGAAGAATAAAATCCGATCTTTTTGAAAAAATTAAACCTTTTGGAGGGAAAAATGGGAAAATATTTTTTTGTTTTTGTAGTTTGTGCAGTACTTACGTTAGTAGGTATCTGTAATTATAAGTTGGAGGCCTGGGGAGATG
>JBBRXK010000029.1:0-9808 GCA_038248465.1 Patescibacteria group bacterium
ACTATAAAAACACAAATTTAGTGTTGCCCGTTGATGTCGTGGTGGCGAAAGACGATGAGAGCATCAGAGGTGAAATAAAAAAATTAAACGAAGTAGGCGCTGATGATTTTATTTTTGATATTGGACCCGAAACAGTGAAACTTTATGCAAGCATTATCAAGACAGCCAATTCTATCATCTGGAATGGTCCGATGGGATTTTTTGAAACCAAAGCCTTTAGGCACGGAACGATTAGCATTTGTCAGTCTATCGCAGCTAGAGCAAAGGGGCGTTGCTTTGGCGTTGCGGGCGGTGGCGAAACCGTCGAAGCACTAAAACTGACAGGTCTAGAAAAAAATATCGATTGGGTGTCTACGGGCGGTGGTGCGATGTTGGCATATTTGGGCAGAAAAGAAATGCCCGGACTTTCCAAAATAGTACGATAAGATTATATGAAAAAAATTTGCAATAACAAAGGATTTACTCTGGTTGAACTGTTGACTGTGATTGCTATCATCGGTCTCTTGTCAACCCTAACAGTGGTATCTATGTCAGTAGCCAAAACCAGGGCGAGAGTTTCAGTGGCGCTGCATGATGAAGACCAGATATTAAAAGCCATCACTTTTTTACAAAATGATACAGCACAATGGCCAGGACACCAAGCCGTGGGTCTGCCCTGTGACAAAGCACCAGGTGGCTGCCTCGCTGACAATGAGATTTGCGGACCAGACAAAAATGCGAGTGCTTGCGTCAATAGACTTTCAGATGGCTATGCTGGACTTTTGGCGAATCACGCCACACCTTATCCAAATTGGTCCGGCCCCTATCTCAAAGTTAATATTTTGCAAGATCCTTGGGGAAACGAGTATTTTTTTGATACTGATTATTGTGTAAATCTAGATGATAAGCCTTGTGGTTGCGATAACACCGGTCCGCATGCTGTCGCGGTGATTGGTTCTTATGGCCCCAATGAACAAGGTGTCCTGACTGAAGTGGTGGGCGCATATGACTGCGACGATGTCATATTAATAATTGCTAAATAAAAAGAATATGAATAAAATAAGCGAGATAAAGGCAAGAGAGATCTTGGATTCGCGTGGCAATCCTACCGTTGAGACACGCGTAACATTAAAAAATGGAATTAGCGCAAAGGCAAGTGTGCCTTCTGGCGCGAGCACTGGTATTCATGAGGCATATGAACTGCGCGATAAAGACTCAAAGAGGTATGAGGGCATGGGCGTGCTCCGAGCAGTAGACAATGTAAACAACTTGATCGCCAAGGCTCTACAGGGTGTACAGATCACAAGTCAAAAAGAGATTGACAAAATTATGATAGATCTAGATGGCACAAAAAACAAAAGTAAACTTGGTGCCAACGCCATCCTATCTGTTTCTTTGGCATGTGCGAGAGTGGCCGCAATTGATGCGAAGCTAGAGCTATTTGCTTATATCAAAAAGACATATGAATTCGATGCTAGCACCAAAATGCCCACACCTTCTTTTAATATTTTTAATGGTGGCAAACATGCTGACACCAACCTAGATTTTCAGGAATTTATGATAATGTCAATGGTGGAAATGCGGTTTTCGGAAAAAGTAAGAATGGGAGCAGAAATATTTCATGAACTTGGCCGGGTATTGAAAAAAGCCGGCTTTGATACCGATGTGGGCAATGAAGGGGGCTACGCTCCCGATATTCGGTCTAGTATCCAGGCTATAGAATTGATAATGGCGGCATGTTTGAACGCTGGCTATGTGCCCGGGAAAGATGTTGGACTGGGGATTGATGTTGGCTCTTCCGAATTGTATGACATCGAAACAAAGGAATACATTTTTGCGCTGGATCATGCTAGTTTTACCAAGGACACTTTGAGCGGTCTTTATCATGAGTGGTTGAGAAAGTATCCGATTATATCTATTGAGGATGGTTTGGCCGAGGACGACTGGGAGGGTTGGAAAAAAATGAACCAAGAACTCGGCGATAAAATGCTCTTGATTGGTGATGATTTATTTGCTACCAATATTGAACGCTTGCGCATGGGCCTAAAAGAGAATGCCGCCAATGCTATTTTAATAAAACCCAATCAGGTAGGATCATTGAGTGAAACAATAGAGTGTATAAAATTGGCACAAAAGCACAATTATAAAATCATGACTTCTCATCGTAGTGGTGAAACTTGTGATGATTTTATTGCCGACTTGGCTGTGGCCGTAAATGCAGATTATATAAAGTCGGGCTCACTTTCTAGGGGTGAAAGGCTAAGCAAATATAATAGACTCATGGAAATTGAAAATCTCTTGTTTGATTAAAATAGTAAATGAAGTAAATATGACAAAGGAAGTCAAAAAAGATAGCGATAACTTGCCACTAATTCTGATCATTTTGGATGGCTGGGGGATTGCCAAACCATCAAGAGCAAACGCAGTCAGTTTGGCTAAAACTCCCATACTAAGTGCGTTGATGAAAAAATACCCATATACAGAGCTTCATGCACATGGAAAATATGTGGGTTTACCAGACAAGCAGGTAGGCAATAGCGAAGCGGGGCACATGAATATTGGTGCAGGGCGCATGGTTGAGCAAGATAGTGTGATGATAAGCAAGAGTATTCAAGATGGAACCTTTTATAAGAATCCCGCTTTTTTGGGTGCCATCAGGCACGTAAATCAGATGAAATCGAAATTGCATTTGGTCGGGATGCTCTCAAATGGTCAAAGTCCGCATAGTGATCCAGGACACCTCGTTGCCTTACTCGACTTAGTACGAAAAAATAAAGTTAAAGATGTATACTTGCACTTATTTACCGACGGTCGAGACTCACCAAAATATGCATCATTGCAACTTGTGGACAATCTGGAAAAAAAACACTTAAAAAAAGAAAAGATTGTCACGATTATGGGGCGGTATTATGGCATGGACAGAACTAAAAAATGGGACAGAACAGAGCTTGCTTATGAATCTCTTGTGAATGGAAAAGGACGTAAAGCAAAATCTGTGCAAGAGGCTATAACCAAGGCATACAATCGTGGAGGTAGTGATGAATATATTGAGCCCTATATCATAGACAATAAAGACGGAAACACTAGAATTAACGATGGTGACAGTGTTTTATTTTTTAATCTCAGATCTGATCGCAGTCGTCAGCTGTCCAAAGTTTTTGTACAGAATCAATTTTTTAAAATGAATAAAGGTTCATTCAAAAGACATAAACAGCTCAAGCATCTATATTTTGTAGCTATGACTGATTTTGGTCCAGATCTCGATGATATTATTACCGCATTCCCCAGTATTGATCTCAAAAATACTTTGCCAATGCAGTTAAAAGAATTTAGCCAATTGTACATAGCGGAAACGGAAAAGTATGCACATGTAACTTATTTTTTCAATGGAGGATATTCTGGCATTGTTGCCAACGAAAAACAAGAGCTCATTGATTCTCCCGATGTTAAATCTTATGACCAGACGCCCATGATGAGCTCCGTAGCATTAACAGAAAAAGTTATTAGCTATATTAATAAAAAAAAGGGCAAACGTGAATGGCAAAATGATGTAACTGTTTTAAATTTTGCAGCCCCTGACATGGTTGGACATACTGGCAATCTAAAGGCTGCCATTGCTTGTTGTGAAACCATAGATGCTTGCCTCGAGCGAATAGTAAAAGCATACTTGTCAGTAAATGGTACTGTATTGATAACTGCAGATCACGGTAATATTGAAAAAATGATCAATCTCAAAACCGATGAAATATTTACCGAACATACCACAAATCCCGTCCCATTTATTTTGATAAATGACGCCATGATAAATAAAAAATTAGAAAAAAATGGAATACTTGGCGATATCGCTCCAACAATATTAAAAATATTAAAACAAAAGGTGCCAAAAGAAATGGATGGAGAAGCGCTTTTTAATGATTAATTATTATAATTGAAATTGACATGAATTTATGAATGTAAATAAAATAAAAATTCCTAAACCGGTAGTTTTGATTATACTCGATGGTTGGGGGGTTAGTCAGGCATATCCAGGAAATGCTATCAGCCAAGCAAGAACTACCGCAATAAATAGCTATATTAGCAATTATCCAACAATGACAATCAGGGCATCTGGCGAAGCAGTCGGTCTGCCTTGGGGGGATGCGGGAAATAGTGAGGTCGGCCATATCAACTTGGGTTTGGGACGAGTTGTCTATCAAGATTTATCAAAAATTAACAAACATATTGGCGAGAATACATTTAATTCTAATCCAGAATTGTTAGCAGCAATAGAGCACGCCAAAAAAAATGATTCCAAATTACATTTAATAGGTCTAACTTCTAGCGGAGCAGTGCACTCTTCAATCGATCATTTGTACGCCTTACTTACTTTGACATCGCTTAGCGGACTGAGCAAAGTTTTTGTACATGCCATCTTGGATGGTCGTGATACTTCTCTTGATAGCGGAGAGAACTTTATTGCCAATGTTGAATCGTTTATGGTGGAGCGGAAAATTGGCAAAATCGCAACTGTTTCAGGAAGGTTCTATGCCATGGATCGAAACAATAATTGGGACAGAATAAGTCTCGCCTATGAAACAATGGTGGACGGCACAGGTAATAAATCTACAAATGCCATAACTTCGATTCAAGAAAGTTACAAGAAAAAAATATTTGATGAGGAGTTTATACCTACAGTGATAACAGAGAACGATAAGCCAGTCGCAACTATTGATGAAAATGATGCAATCATATTTTTTAATTTTCGACCCGATCGAGCCAGACAAATAACAAGAGCTTTTGTTTTGCCCGATTTTGATCGCTTCAAAAGAAAAAAGGTGCTAGTAAATATTTATTTTGTAGCATTTACCGAATATGAAAAGAATGTTCCGATTAAGGTGGCGTTTCCAAAAGAAGAAAACACTAATTCGCTTGGTGAATTAATATCGAAGGCGGGCTTGACACAATTGCGAATTGCAGAAACAGAAAAATATGCCCATGTAACTTATTTTTTTAATGGCGGGAAAGAAACAAAAAGTAGGGGAGAGGAACATGTTTTGGTTTCATCCAAAAGTGTTTCGAGCTATGATCAGGTGCCCGAAATGTCTAGTTTGGAAATTACCAACAAAGTTGTCGATGCGATATCAGACAACTTGTACGATTTTATTTTGATAAATTTTGCCAACGCCGACATGGTCGGTCATACCGGCAATATCGAAGCTGCTATAAAAGGAGTTGAATGTATTGATTCTTCTGTTGAAAAAATTGTAAACAGTGTATTGGCGAAGAACGGTGTGGTGATGATTACGGCCGACCACGGCAATGCGGAGGTGATGTTCAACATGCAAACTGGGCAAATAGATAAAGAACACACAGCCAACCCAGTGCCATTCATATTGATCGGCAAAGAATATGCTGGTCGAAGCATAGGATGGTTAAACGCAGTTGGTGAAGACCTGAGTACTGCCCAGCCACAAGGTATTTTATCAGATGTGGCGCCAACTGTGCTACGAATTTTGGGTATAAAAAAACCCGATGAAATGACCGGATTGTCCTTACTTGATTAACAGCAATAAAAAAATCGTTTTTTTTAGCGCATGACGATTTTTTTTGATTGTCAAGAAATTTTTAGATTGAATCAGCAAATTATTTCTACTTTTATTCGTTATAATAAAAGAAGGTGTCCACAAACGCTAATTAATATTCCCAATGCTGATCCAGCCAGAATTTGCCATGGAGTATGTCCGATTCTTTCTAGGAGGTGAGGATATTTTTCATCAAGCATTTTGTCTTCATCTAGGTCTTTGACCAGAATATTAAGAATGCGACCATGCTCTCCTAAGTATCGCCTAATTCCGATTGCGTCTCTTATCACCAGTAAGGCCAAAATAAGCGCTATGGCAAAAAGGGCAGAATCAAAACCTTCGTTCAGGCCAATGATGGTGGCCAGCGAACTAACAATTGCTGCATGGCCTGAAGGCATACCAGAATAAGCAGAAATGTTTTTGAGTGATATCGTTAGTTTATTCTGTCGAATAAACATTTTAATAAACTGTGCAATTAGTCCCGAGATTATAGGTAGGAGAATTATTTGATACATAAGTGTTCTTAATTAAACAAGTAAATAGGAAGCTGTTAATGAAAAAGCTAAAAGTAATTTGCTGGGTCTGGAATAAAAATTCCGCGACCATAAAAAGTATTTTAACTTCTTTGATAATTTTTTTTGTGCCAGATGAATGACGCTGAAAATACTTGAAGCAACAAGGTAATAATCGTCCAGTAGTAATTCATTAAATAGTAATTTGTAGAATCAATAATATACAAAACAGCTTGTTCCACAAATTCACTTGATAAGCGCTCTTGTCCAAACAATGGGTTTGATGACGATAGATACTCAGGCAAAGCATTTCCACCAACATTCGAATTGGTGTTAGTTACCAAAGGAGTTTTGGGAGCGGAGTTTGTCAAAAGATTTTCTTGATTTTTTTGGGAAATACTTTCTTGATTTAAGTTTAGAATTATGGTGTCCGGACTGTTTGTTTTAATGTTTGTATCAAGCGGAGTGCCGAAGATTTGCACAACCAAAATTGAATCATGACCTTCGAATTTTTCTGTTTTGACCGCCACGCCAATTTCTTTAAATTTTGGATTAAGAATATTTTTCTTATGCGAAGGGGAGTTCAACCAAGCGTTCATCGTGCCTTCGCTACTTACAAAGTCGATGGCTAGATTTTCACCAACATTTTGGTACTGGTAATTTGCATCTTTTACCCAGTCGGAAAACTTTCGACCATTGATATTGTGGCCAAAAATCTGTTCGCTAAATATTGTTTCCGCTTTTTGGTAAGCTGCTTTTGACAGTAATTGATTGGCACTTAACTCATTTAGACCTTCTTCGGCCCTGGTTTTATTTGTTAGTTCGATCAGATTTTCATCATTGATCAGGGAGGCGCTAGCGAATTGTGGCAATAAAAAAACACCCAGTAGCAATACAAGCAACACAGATGCAGTTAATCGTCTTAAGATTCTATTGTATTTTTTATTTTTACTCATTTTTTTATTTTTGTTTTATAACCTAATTATAGCACAAAGGGGAATTTTCTACAAGTGGATAATCTATGGTAACAGATTTGTCTTTTTTTCAGCTTAGGTTTGCCTAAAGTCTAACATTTTGGTAAAATAGATATATGCACAGTATACATAATTTTTTTATTTTTAAATTAGATTATACAGCAATCAATAATGTTGTATTCTAGAAAACACCTATGAAACTAGTTATTTTTGCAGGAGGAATTGGCACTAGGTTGTGGCCGCTGTCTCGTGAAAATTCACCAAAACAGTTTGATAAAATTTTTAATGGTAAATCAACGCTTGAGCTTGCTATCGAGAGGTTAACAAAAAAGTTTCCGATTGAGGATATTATCATCCAAACTCTTCCCAACTATGTGTCCTTGATACGGGAACAAATCCCCAGTTTGCCCGAGGCCAATATAATCTTGGAACCAAGCCGTCGAAATCTCGGACCGGCTGTTTGTTTGTCTGTTCTTGAATTAAAGAAAAGAGGCTTTAGTGGTCCGATGGCTATCCTCTGGGCAGACCATCTAATGGAGCGATCAAATGAATTTGTTAAAGCGCTTTCAACCGCCGAAGAATTGATTGTGGAAAACGGACAGAGATTTATTTTTTTGGCGGAGCGACCAAGATTTGCCAATAATAATCTGGGCTGGATACATGTTGGGGAGAAAATAGCAAGCAAAAATGAATTTGACTATTTTTCTTTTAGCGGTTGGCGCTACAAGCCGAGTGCTGAGGATTGCGGGCGCATGTTTAGGGGTGGAGAGTTTTTTTGGAATCCCGGCTACTTCATCACTTCTATCGAGTTTTTGGAAGAACAATACAAGACCTTGGTGCCTGACACCTACGCGGCGGTGCAGTCTGGTAATTATAACAATGCGGAAGCAATTCATTTTGATCGGGCAATCATCGAAAAAGTTGATTTGTCCAACGCGGTGGTCATAAAAACCGACATGGGCTGGAGTGATCCCGGCACGCTATATGCGCTCAAAGAAGCACTCGCAGCGAGTGAGGAGGAAACAATCGAGAAGGGGAATGTGAGTACGATGAATTGCGTCGATAGTTTGGTGTACAATTTGGAAGAAAAAAAACTTGTGACTGCTATTGGCCTAGATGGAATAGTGGTCGTAAATACTCATGACGCATTGATAGTGTTACCCAAGGAAGAGGTAGTAAATATAACCAGTTTGGTGAAAAAGCTCAGAGCAGAAGGGAAAACCGATTATCTATAGCCGAGAAAAAGATTTTTACATTACCCAAAAATCTTTTACTATTTATAATTAATTGAAATATTAACAAAATATTTTTTATGGTTTAGGATTTTCTACTGCCCCATACAAAAATTTTGCTTTTTAATTATGAAAAAACTACTCTTGCTTATATTTATAGTATTGTTATTCGCTGTAAGTTTTTATGGTATCTATTTTTCAAAAATAAATAAAGGCCTTAGCGCTATTGGTGAAAATGTTAGTTTTGAAATCAAGCCAGGCGAAGGTGTGAAAAAAATATCATTAAAATTGGAGGAAAGCAAGCTGATCAGCTCCGCTTTATTTTTTGAACTTTATATTTGGGAAACAAAAAGTGAGACCAGACTACAGGCCGGTCATTATGAGTTGAATCCCAAAATGTCGATTAGTGAGATTGTCCAAAAAATAATTGATGGAGAGGTGCTTAGTCAGGAGAAAAATATCAAGTTACTAGAGGGTTGGGGGATAAAAGACATGGAAGATTATTTAGCGAAAAACAGTATCACTAATAAAAATGATTTTAGCGCCAAAGTATCAGAATCTGTGGATAATTGGCTCTTCGGATTCAAGATGCCAGATTTTTTGGAGACTGCACCCAAAACAGCCAGCCTGGAAGGCTATCTTTTTCCCGATACCTACCGAATTTTTAACTATGCCAGCGCCGATGATATAGTATTTAAAATGCTAGAAAATTTTGACAAAAAATTGAATCAAGATTTACGAGCAGAAATAAAAAAACAAAACAAGAGTATCCACGATATAATAATCATGGCATCAATAATTGAAAAAGAAGTTCGCTCGCCAAGGGACATGGCTATTGTTGCGGGCATATTATATAATCGTATGAAAATCGGCATGCGCCTAGAAGTTGACTCAAGTGTAAATTTTGCTAGCGGCAAAAATGACCCAGGGGTGAGCCTCGAAGATTTGCAAATCGATTCCCCCTATAATACCTACAAATACAATGGCTTGCCACCAGGACCAATCTGTAGCCCGGGCATAGAGGCCATCAAAGCGGCTATTTATCCCCAAGAAAGTCCCTACTTGTTTTACTTGAATCGTCAAGACACAGGTGAAACCATTTTTTCCAAAAATTTTGAAGAGCATGTAAGAAATAAAAATAAATATTTAAAGTAGATGACAGAAGTGAGCAGTTAAGAGAAAACTATATATTTTTCTTTGTAATTATTGTATAATATAAATATAATTAATTAACAAATTATGCTTAGCGACGATATATTATATTTTTGTAATAAAAATAAAAAACCAATTTTTTTAATCGGTATTTTTGTTACTATTTTAATTTTGATTATAGTTGTTGCTATCATCTATTTTTCTTCCGCAAAATCCACAGGTCCAGCATCAGTTGCGCAAAAGAACGGCGACTCCCTAATCGCAAATCAAGACAAAGATCCCAACCAGGGCCTAAATAAATACGCGCTCAACGGCATGAAGGCTGAAGAAATTATGTTTGGTCATTTTTATAATAAAATAGACGATAATTTTAAACCTTCATATGTCGGTTATACACT
>JBBRXK010000030.1:0-9806 GCA_038248465.1 Patescibacteria group bacterium
AATCTCCTCAATAGTCTCCTTGGTGATCTTCAAGGTTTCGATATCGCCGTTATTTACATCCAAACTTAGTAAGGCCTCAGAATTTGTAATACTATTTAAAATAAAAACTTGTAGACCATAGCCAAGCGATACCAAAAATAAAATTGCTCCAATGCCAACACTGATGCCCAAGATGGTCAATATAGTTCTCGAACGATTGGTACGGAACATTCTCGTCGCCAATCTAAAAATATCTCTAATTAACATAAATTGAATTTCCCTAACAATAAAATATTTATTTCATTTCTTGTTGCGATTTATTTATATCTGTCTCTTTTATAAGTTTCTCATCATACGAGATCTCTTCAGGTGCCTCTGCTTTCAAATCACCAGGCTTGACACCTTCCCCTGGAACTGAAATCGTTTGGTTTTGTGCTGTTTTTTCATTATTGCCAATTAATGCTTTTACTTGCGACTCGTTTACAACAATCGTCTGTTTATTTATTTCCGAAACGGTATTAATTTTTTTATTGAGCTGCTCTTCCATTTGGCTCAGTATTTCTTTTGGACTTGAGTTGCTGTTCACCTGAGTATTTTTCACTTCATTCTCGGTGATACCGACTTGTTTAGCGATTTCTACAGATCTTTCACTACGACTCATGGCGGCCATCTTTTCACTGACGCCGACAACACCAAATCCTAGTATCAATATCAATTCCAATTCTTCGCTGATTGCCTTGGCAGTTTTACTATTCAAGCCCACTCCCCCTTCCTTGATCGGCTTGTCGAGCGCAAGATAAAAAGCATGCTTATCGAGAACGTTCATCAAACGCTCTTTAATAAAACGTTTAACTCTATCATTCTGGTCTTCGGTCAATTTTTTGTGATGCCCGTCATAACAGGTTTCATATAAATAAGTCCTTGCTCTTTCGGCCTTTTCCTCAAAAGTAAGTTTGCCATGAAAACCTTGTTCATTTTTAGCTTGGTGATATTTTTGATAAATAAAATATGCCATGCTCACCACTCTATTTATTCGATTGATTATTTTTTCTGCCGTTCTACTGTCAAAGCCAACACCACCTTTGTCTGATGGCTTGTCTAATACTTTGAAAAATTCTGCTTCGGAAATTGTACCGAGCATGCGTCGCTGAATCGCCTCTTCAAACACTTTAGTTTCCTCCATATTTCTGGTTGAAATAAAATGATGCGCAAATACTTTTGATTTGTAGGGCATTATTAAGATGTTGATCTGCTCGGGCGTAAGGCCCTGATACGCTCTCATCAGCTCATTTATTTCATTGGCTGCGGTTTTTGGTTTTTCAATTTCCTTGTGATCTTTTTTGTCTCGATTAATAACTTCGCGGACAATAACGCCATCCTTCATGTACAAAATTCTATCGGCATAATCGAGGTGCTCAGGGTTGTGGGTAACCATGATAATTGTTTTTTTCTCTTTTTCATTCAAATCACCCAGAATTCCCAAAGCCATCTTGGCCGAACTGGAATCGAGATTGCCCATGGGTTCATCCGCCAATATAAGCCTGGGGTTGTTTACAATTGATCTAGCAATACCGATGCGTTGCTGTTGTCCGCCTGATAGTTCGGTTGGTATTTTATCCGCATGAGTCAATATCCCAAAACGCTCAAGGAGATCACGTCCCCACAGCTCTCTTTTTTTCCTTGTAATATTTACAAATATCTGGGGCAATACCACATTTTCAAGCACTGTTAAACTCGTAATTAGATTATAGGCTTGATAAATCATACCGACTTGACTACGGTGATACATCGCAAAGTCATGAGCATTCATACTAATCAAATCCTGTCCAAAAACAAATATACTTCCTTTGTCTGGCTTTTCTAATCCAGCAATCACATTCAACAAAGTTGATTTTCCACAACCCGAAGGTCCAAAAACAATAATAAACTCTTCCGGATAGATGTCAAAACTAACATTGATCAAAGCGTGAAATTCATTCGTCTTCCCGATATTGTAAATAAAATCAAGGTTTTTCGCTGATATTATTGGACCCGCTTTATCAATCACCTTGATGTCACTCGGATTTTCTGCTTTTGAATTATCAGCAGTCGGTGATTCAACAAGAGACACATTTTTAGCCTCGTCGTTAACCTCGTCAGGTTTTCCGCTTGCAGACAATACCAGTTTAGCTGTTTCCGCGCTTGGTGCCACGGCAACAACTTCTTCAGACTTTTCTTTTAATTTTAATCCAAACATTAGAATTGTATTTTTTTTGTCAATTACAAACCATTGTATCAAAAAAAATATAAATTATTTTATTCTCGCCTCATTCAATATTATAGCATAAATTGCCAAATTAATAAAATAAATGCAAAAGCAATTTGCCAAGTCCAGAATGGAAATTCCTAGACAACAAAAAAATCCGAAGTCAATCTGCGGATTTTTCTATTACAAAATATAAATTTGTTTACATCCCTTCGTACTCGCGCATACTGAGCTGAGCTTCAATTTGTTTAACAGTTTCAATAACAACAGCAACAACAATCAATAGCGAGGTGCCACCGATAGCCAAGGACTGTATACCTGTAAAATATCTCATTATCAACGGTAAGACGGCGATAAGACCCAGAAATAATGCACCGATAAAAATGATTTTATGAGTGGTGTTGGCTAAATATTCGCTGGTGTGTCTGCCGGGACGAATACCAGGGATAAAGCCACCTTGCTTCTGCAAATTTTCGGCAATCTGATCGGGATGAAAAATAACCTCTGTATAAAAATATGTAAAAGCAAATACAAGTAAAAAATATAAGATGCCATAAACCAGTTGATTATTGAACATCGTAATAGTCCAATTGGCAGCACTCGCGAGCCAAGCTGTTTTTGCCTGAATAAAAAACTGGGCAACCATGGGTGGAAAAAGTACAACCGAAATAGCGAAAATAATTGGAATGACACCAGCCATATTTACACGCAAAGGCAAATGTGAAGTAGTGCCGCCGTACATGCGACCGCCTCTTATTTGTTTTGCATACTGGACAGGAATGTTTCTCTGGCCCTCGGTAATAACCACCACGCCTACAACAGTTAATATTGCAATCGCCACAAATCCGATCAAGGTAAATATTTCTTGCGAAGAATAGCTGGCTAAAATATTTGAAACTCCCTGGGGTAAACCAGCGATAATGCCGGCAAAAATGAGGAGTGAAATTCCGTTACCCACTTTTTTCTCAGTGATAAGCTCACCTATCCACATCAAAAATATAGTGCCTGCTGTAATTATTATCAAAATTGAAATAAAGTTAAAAGGACTTATGTCTCCCAGAATTCCTGAGCTTGACCTGCGAAGTAAAGTTATCATGCCAAATGATTGCATCAAAGCCATTGGTACTGCCAACCATCTTGTCCACATATTTATTTTGGCTCTTCCTGATTCCTCTTTTTGCATTTCCTCTAGACTAGGCACGATCATGCCAAGCAGTTGAAAAATAATCGAAGCCGTGATATAAGGAGCGATGCCCATCATGACAATTGAAAAATTTTCCATGCTTCCACCTGAAAACATATTGAGCAAACCCAAAACTTGATTATTAGCAAAAAAATCCTGTAAGGCAGTAGTATCTACGCCCGGTACAGGAATATGTGCCGCGAATCGAAAAATTACAAGCATTGTCAAAACAAACAAAATATTATTTCTGAGATCTCTTGCCTTCCAGATTTGTATTAGTTTATTATAAAGCGCCATATTTAATTCAATTAAAAATTATTATTAAGAATTAATAAGTTACCCCTCTTTAAAAAAATTTATAATCGAAAAATATTTGTTTAAAATAAAAAACCTTAAACAATTTCACCACCATTTTTCTTGATCTCCTCTTCGACACTTTCACTAAATTTCAAATGTTTGAATTTTAAATTTTTCAATGTTAAATTACCTTGTCCAAGAATCTTGATGGCGCCTTTTTCCTCCTCGATCAAGCCTTTGTTTAGTAGGGATAGAGGGCTAATAGTATCGCCATCTTTAAATGTTGCACTGATAAGTTTCAGATTAATAACTTGATTCTTGGGTTTGAGCGATTGGAATCCTCTGGATTTTGGCGTTCTGAGTAAAACCTGTCTCATACCCAAACGTTTCAAATTGCTTACGCCAGATCTAGAGTTCTGACCCTTCAATCCTTTTCCACTATAAGTACCTTGACCGGCAGCGTTACCACGACCGATTCTTTTTCGCTTTGACTGCGAACCTTTTTTTGGTTTAATTGTATGAGTTGAGATTGTCATATATATTAATCTGTTTATGATAACTTTTAATCAAAGCTTTGTTGGCTCTGATCAAGATTATGATGACCTTGAATTATTTTTCGTTCTTAGTTATTTTGTCAAACTTCGGTGTCTCTTCCTTGTTATCCGCTAGTTCTGCTTCAACTTTTTTGATTTCTGTTACTGGTTTTTTTGTCTCTATCTTCTTTAATAAATCCAATGCTTCGATGAGACATTTACTGATTGTAACTTTGTTGTTGGTACCAAGATTTTTTGATGTAACGTTTTTGATACCAGCAAGTTCCAGGATAATTCTAATAGCACCACCGGCAATTACACCGCGTCCTTTACTGGCGGGCTTTAACAACACATAAGCGGATCCAAATTTATGAAATATTTCATGTGGTATTGTATCATTTACAATCGGAACATCGATCATGGCTTTTTTGGCATTGTTAACTGCCTTGTTCACGGCCAAAGAAACATCTGCACCCTTGGCCATGCCAAGTCCGATTTTACCCTTCTTGTCGCCGATAGCAACACAAGCACGAAAACGCATTCTTTTTCCACCAGCCATAACTCTTGTCACGCGCGCAATATCAACCATGCGCTGTTCAAATTCATCACCGTCTTCCTTTTTGGCCGCACCGCGTTTCTTATCACCTCTTTTGTCCTGTCTTTTTTTTGCATAAACAGATTGCCCAGAGTCCTGAGCCTTACTAGCCACAATGGGACTCGCCTCGACAGCTTTGTCGCCAGCGACCTCTTCTGTTGTTTTTTCTGCTTTATTTGTTGCCATACATCAGTATATTAAAACTAAAATTTAAAAAATTAAACCGCCTGCGCGTGCACCATCGGCAATTGCTTTTATTCTACCGTGATACAAAAAAGAACCTCTATCAAAAACCACTTTTGCGATTTTCTTCTCACCGGCTTTAGTGGCAATTAATTTTCCTACCAAAAACGCTGTTTTTACCTTTATGCCCATATCATCATCTTTTTCGGTTTTCTTTTCTTTTATTTCCGAACTATGAGCGGACACAATAGTCCTGCCAGCAATATCGTCAATCAATTGAGCATAAACTGAAGTATTGGATCGAAACACGCTGAGTCTCGGACATTTTGAAGTCCCCGATATAGTAGATCTGGTCTTGGCCTTTCGTCTCGCTTTTCTTATATTTTTTGCTATTTGCTTGTCCATATTTGATTATTTGAAAATTTTATTATTCACTCATTATTTGGAAGATGTTTTGCCCTCTTTACGGATAATTATTTCATCAAAGTACTTAATGCCCTTGCCTTTGTATGGCTCAGGTTTCTTTAGTTTTCTAATCCGCGCTGCGGTCTCACCAACTAGCTGTTTGTCAAAGCCATTGATTGTTATTTTATTAGCTTCAACGCTTGCCGTAATTCCCTCGGGCAAAACAAATTCGACCGGGTGAGAAAAACCCAAAGCCAAGTTCAATTTTTTACCCGCCAAAGCTACTTTGTAACCAACGCCATTTATTTCTAGTTTTTTTTCAAAACCCTGGCTTACGCCCAATACCATATTATTGACTAGACTTCTGTAAAGTCCCCAATATGCCTTTTCGTTTTTGTTATCTGGCTTAGCAACGCTAACTAAAACCGCATTGTCCTGAATTTCAATCTTAACATATTTATTAAAATCCTGTTTCAGTTCGCCCTTTGGTCCCTTTACAGTAATCAAATTCTTGTTGATTTTTACATCAACTCCTGCGGGGATAATAATTGGTAGTTTTCCTAAACGTGACATATCTTAATTATTTATTTTTATTAATAAATTTCACAAAGCACTTCTCCGCCCAAACCTTTCTTCCTGGCCTCCTTGTTGGTCAACAAGCCTTGCGAAGTGGAAAGAATTGCGATGCCCAAATTATTTAAAACTTTTGGAATATTATCTTTGTCAACATAAATACGTAGTCCTGGTTTGCTAATTCTTTTTAAACTAGTGATCGCTGATTTACCACTCTTCTTATATCGCAACACAATTCTGATCTCATCAAAATTTGAAACTTTGGTATTTTCTGTTTGTGTTTTTAGAATACTAACTTCCTGAATCCAGCCTTCCTTTTGTAGAATTTTAGCGACTTCAAACTTTAACTTACTCATAGGTAAAACAAGCTCTGATTTCTGGGCAGCGGAAGCGTTCCTTATTCTTGTTAGCATGTCTGCGATTGGGTCAGTCATAAAATTATTTTATTTATACTAATATACTATTTGTGAAAAAATTTAATTAATTGTTTTTGTCCAGATTTTACCAACTTGATCTGGTAACTCCTGGCAAATCTCCATTCTCCGCCAACTCTCTAAAACAAATACGGCACATATTGAAATCACGCATGTAGCTATGATTTCGTCCACAACGCCAACATCTTCTAATAATTCTTGTGGAAAATTTAGGTTTTCTTTTCGCTTTCGCGATCATTGCTTTTCTTGCCATATTTATAAAAGATTATTTGGATTTTTTTATTACTTCTTCTTTTTTAAAAGGGAAACCAAAGAGCTTGAACAATTCAAAACCTTCTTCGTGATTTTTGGCTGTGCTTACTATAGTAACTTCCAAGCCAAATATATTATCGACTTGACCGTCTTTGATTTCAGTGAAACAAACGTGCTCCTTGAATCCAATATTTAAGTTACCACTGCGATCAACATTATTTTCTGAAATTCCACGAAAATCTCTTACTCTTGGGAAAGTGGCATTAACCAACTTTTCCAAAAAATCATACATTCTTTGCCCACGCAATGTTACACAAGCGCCGACAATCATACCTTGCCTGATCTTGAACGAAGAAATAGATTTCTTGGCTTTTGTTAATACCGGTTTTTGTCCAGCAATTGCTGTCAGGGAATTTACCACATTATCAATATATAATTTTTCCTTGCTGTGTCTGCCCATACCAACATTGATCACAACCTTACTGATCTTTGGAATCTCAAATACATTAGAGTAGGAATATTTCTCCTGCAATTTTTTGGCTATTTCTTTTTTGTACTGATCTTTTAATCTCATATTTCTAACTCTTTATATAATCTTGATTACTTATAATTTTAATAAAAATTAATCAACAACCTGCTTGCACTTCTTGCAAACTCTGAATTTTTTTGTTCCTTTTTCTGTTTTGGTCACCTCGTGCGCAATACGACTAGGCTTTCCGCATTTTGGACAAACCAGCATCAGATTGGAAATGTTCATTGGCGCGGGAAATTCAATACGCTGTCCTTTTTCGCCTTGTCTGCGTGGGCGCATATGTTTGATCAAAAGATTCAAACCCTCTACGCTCACTCTTTCGCGGGCGGGAAAAACTTGCAATACGGTTCCAGTTTTACCCTTGTCTTTACCTGCAAGTATTGTTACTTTGTCGCCTTTCTTAATATTCATATTATTTAAAATTCTTTTTTATTACTTAATTACAATACCTCTGGCGCGAGACTGGCGATCTTGAAATACCCAGCTCTTCTCACCTCTCTGGCTATTGGGCCAAAAATACGGGTTGCTTTTGGCTCTTTCTTTTCTTTGTCAACAATCACACAAGCATTTTCATCAAATCGTAAATAGGTTCCGTCTTTGCGTCTAATTTCTTTCTTGGTTCGAACGATCACGGCTTTCAGCACATCACCCTTTTTAATAGGCGTATGTGGTGTGGCCTGCTTTACAGCGACAATAACAACTTCACCAACGCGCGCGTATCTTTTTTTATAACCACCCAAAACACGAATACACTGGACCACACGTGCTCCTGAATTATCTGCTACTTTAATTTTTGATTCATTTTGGATCATCTTTTTGTCTTTAAATATTCTAAACTTCTAAACTATTTTAATGATTTAATAAATTGCTTTTGACTCCCAAACATCCCAAAGGTCTCAAGAATCTCAAAAATCCTACTTGGCGTAAACCACTCTCCATCTCTTGTCTTTGCTGTAGGGTCGGCACTCTTCAAATGTCACCTTGTCACCAACTTTGAAAATATTTTTCTCGTCATGAACTTTATATTTTTTATTCTGAGAATATCTTTTTAGATATTTTGGGTGCACTTTTACAATTTCAACGCTAACGACAACAGTTTTGTCCATGTCATCACTGACAACAATGCCCTGAAATCTTTTTCTGATTACAGCTTTATTTTCGACTACTTTCTTTTCAACAACTTTCTTTATCTGCGTTTTCTTTTCTGTATTTTTTTTAGGCTCTTTTTTTGCACTCATAATATTTATAATTTATTGATAATAAGGAATTTTAGTCTTCCCTACTATTTTCAAGTCTAAAGACTTGCCTGCTCTTGTGCAACTTTTTCTATTTTCGAATCAGCTACATTATTTACTTTTTTTGAAATCGAAACTGGATTATTTTTCTTAAAAACATTAATCAATGTCAAAATCTGGGCGATCTCAGTTCTAACAGCTCTGATTTGTCGAACATCTTTAAGTTGCTTGTTGGCATCTTTAAAACGCATCTCCCTAAGTTTCTCTCTTTGCTCGGCGAGTAGTTTTTGCAATTCAGATTCACTTTTCTTTTTTAATTCTTTGAATTCCATGTTTATTTGAATTATGTTTTTCTAAAATTTATTGTAATTGTTTACTAACCACTTTACATTTTACAGGTAGTTTATAGGCTGCGAGTCTCATCGCTTCTTTTGCTTGTGATTCTTCGACACCATCTATTTCAAACATCACCATTCCTGGTTTTACGACAGCAACATAATGATCTACCGAACCTTTGCCTTTACCCATAGGCATTTCTCCGCCCTTTTTGGTTACTGGCTTGTCGGGGAATATTCTAATCCAGATCTTTCCGCCACGCTTGGTGTATCTAGTCATCACTCTTCTCGCTGCCTCAATCTGACGGGAAGTGATCCAAAAAGATTCCATGGTCTTCAAGGCGTACTGTCCAAAACTAATCGTAATCTTTCTCGTCGCTTTGCCACCACGTTTACCTTTGTGTGACTTTCTATATTTAGTTTTCTTTGGCATCAACATAATTATACTTTGGGATTCTTATGATCTTTGAGACTTTGGGGATGTTTGGGAATATAGTTCCCAAAAATCTCAAAGGTCTCAAAAATCTCAAAAATCTCAATCTTATTTCTATTTTCTCGGTCTCTTTCCTACTACCTCACCCTTCACCTCAAGTTGTTTATTAAATTTATCACCTTTGTATATCCAAACTTTGATTCCAAGTACACCGTATGTGGTATTTGCTACGCCACGGGCATAATCGATATCGGCACGCAATGTGTGCAATGGCACTTTTCCAGAAGTAAGCATTTCGCTGCGAGCAATTTCCGAGCCATTGAGTCTGCCGGCGATAATCACCTTGACTCCAAGTGCTCCCGCTCGCTCGATTCTGTTCATGGCTTGCTTCATCACTCGGCGGAAAGGCATACGTTTCTCTAGGTCTATCGCTATTGCTTGTACATTGATCTGCGCACTGAGGTTTGGTCTATCAAATTCATAAATATTAAAATTGATATCAGCGGGTTTAATGTTTTTCAAAAACTTCGCGTGGATTTTTATTTTTAAATCGTCGGCGCCCTTACCACCACGTCCGATAATAACTCCTGGC
>JBBRXK010000031.1:0-9777 GCA_038248465.1 Patescibacteria group bacterium
CTCCCATCGACAAGGCTGCACACAATCCCCTAGATTTGCTGATCTATCCAAATACATCTTCGACAAAAAACAGCGCCCCGAATAAGTCATACACATCGCGCCATGCACAAAATATTCGAGCTCCACTGCGGGCAAGTGCTTGTGAATTTCTTTTATCTCGCTCAAAGTAACTTCGCGCCCAAGAACGATTCGTTTGACGCCCGCCTCAAACCAAAACTTGGCCGCCAGATAGTTTGTGCAATTCGCCTGTGTCGATAAATGAATCTCAGCATCGGGCCAATTTTCTTTGACTAGCGAAATAATTCCGGGATCAGAAACAATGAGAGCATCTACTTTTATTTTTTTCAATTTTTTGATATAAGCCGGAAGCTGAGATAAGTGTTTGTTGTGCGCAAAAATATTTACTGTAATATAAATTCGCTTACCGCGTTCATGACAATACTCCGTCGCCTCTTTGATTTTATCAAAATCAAAATCATTGATACGCACCCGCAAAGAAAAATCTGGAATGCCAGCATACACCGCATCCGCCCCAAAGGCCAAAGCCGTTTTCATTTTTTCCAAGTTCCCAGCGGGAGAGAGTAGTTCAAAGTTCATGATATTAGTAAAAATTACGATTTTAAATTCAAATTTTAATTAAAAATTTTAATATTATAGCGCCTCCCTTTGTCTACCTTTAAGTATAAATCACTTGCAATAAAAAAACAAACAGGATCAATATTGTGCCCTGTTTGTCTAATATTTACAAATGTGTTTTATTTTCCTAAAATGGATTTGATTTTACCGATGATTTCTTCAGTGGTGAAATGAGCCTTGACCAAATAATCATTGGCGCCATTTTCCATAGCTTTGGTAATATCGTCTTCTTGGCCAAGATTTGAAAGCATGACAATCGGTATCGCTGATATTTTTTTGTCCGGATTGGAGCGAACGGCACTTAAAATCTGAAAACCATCGATTCCAGGCAAGATAATATCTAGTAGTATTATATCTGGTTTGTTGTCCACTGCGCCATCGATAGCTTGCTGACCATCGACTGCTTCAAACACAGTATAACCTTCTTTTGTTAGTTTCTTGGAACAAATCTCTCGCAAAAAAGCATCATCTTCCACAAGCAAAACCTTGACGCCAATTTTTTTGGCGCCCGCATCTTCCTTGGCGGTCAATTGAACTTTTTGCACTGCTGGTTTTCCTTCGCTATCTTTGTTGTTTAGATAAAAATTTATTTTTTTCACAACATCTTCCGGACTAAACTCCGTTTTTATCAAATGATCTACAGCGCCCAAGGCTTTAGTTTTTTCAATCTCTACCATTTGGCCTGAATTTGAAATAATAATCACGGGTGTTTTATTGCCATCTTTATTCAATTTTTCCAAAACATCATACCCGTCCATTTTCGGCATGATAATATCTAATAAAATCAGATCTGGTTTCAATGTATTTATTTTTTGTAAACCATCCTCGCCATCTTCGGCTGTATATACATCATAGCCATCGTTCTTGATTTTTGTCGAAAGCACTTCGATCAAGGGTTTTTCGTCCTCAATAATCAATATTTTTATTCCGCTCTTGTTATTTGACATATTTTTTTCAATAGTGATAAGTTGTGCCCAAAGGGCAAAACAGAGGCCAGGAACAATGAAATTCCTTGACCCTATATTATTTATTTCTATTTATAGATTAGCAAAATAATCGATTGAAAGCAAGCAATTTGCTTTTTTCTGAATCATTATATCAAAAAATAGTAATAAAACTAAATCTCGCTCTTGCCCAAAAGCTCTAGTGAGGGCGTAAAATCGATGGGCAAAGTTATTGTAAATGTAGTGCCGACACCTTCTTCACTTTCAAAAGTAATATCGCCACCATGCTCTTTGACTATATTTCGCACTATAAAAAGGCCAAGTCCCGATCCTTCTGTTTGCAGGCGGAGGGCGTTTTCTCCTCGATAAAATTTGGAAAAAAGTTTTTCTTTGTCCGCTGCCGGAATCCCGATGCCATTGTCCTCAATCACAATTTGGACGTACTGCTCGTCTTTTCTCATTTTAATATTAATCCGCCCCCGCTCCGGTGTATATTTGATCGCATTCTCAATCAAGTTTTGTAAAACGAGAGTTATTTTCTTGACGTCAATGTTCAAGAGCGGAAAATCGGCCTCTTTGCTCAAGGTTAATTTTATCCCCTTGTTGCTAACTATACTACTCAATGCTTCGAGGATACCGTCGAGAGCTTTGGTTATGTCTTCCTTTTGCATTTTGTACCCAAAACGTCCTTCTTCGATACGGGATACATTCAACATGTCATTTACCAAAGTAATAATTCGCTCATTGGACTTGTAGCCCTTATTTAATAATTGTTCCTGCTCCTGCGAAAGCGGTCCCGCGTCACCATCAAGCACCATTTTGATAACCCATTTGATCGCTGACAATGGTGTACGTAGTTGGTGCGCGGCGATTGTGATAAACTCAGACTTCAACTTGTCGAGCATTTTTTCTCTTGTCAAATCGTAAAATATTTTCATAACACCAATTGTTTCTTTGTGAACATCGATTACCTTTGCGGTCACCACTTTGTAGGTTATTCCCTGACTACCGATGTCAACAACCAATTCCTCGTTAGCATTTGTCCCCTTTCTATCATTCGCTTGATTTACCTGATAATCATTTGCAATCACCGACTTAAAATTATTCATAGAATAATTATCTTTGGGGTCAATTTTGGTAACGGCAAATTCATCACTAAAACGAAATACGGATCTGGCTGATTTATTTAAAAGTTCAATTTTATTATCGTTATTGATAACAATAATTGGATCGATGATATTTTCAATAATTGAGCTTGTGCGATTTTTTTCCACTTCAAGTGCGATTTTACCCTCTTTTAAATCACTGAAGGCCTTCATCATAGCTGCCTCAGAGAGTTGCAACTCTTTTACTTTTTTGTCCATTTCATTGTTTGCTTCTAGTAACTCGCGGTCACGTTTCACGAGCAAATTTGCGGTTTTATCAAGCTGATTCCATTCATTTTTACGATATTGTGATTCTTTTTCTAGTCTAGCTGTTTTTTCATCTAGCAAATCTTCACGTCTTATCAGGAGCGATGAAATATGTCCGGAATACGAACCAATAATTAAGTAAAAGATAGAATAGGGAATTAGGTTAGTTAGGGCAATGCTAATATCAGAGTACTCAAGTACGCCAGTACTATAGCGAAAAATATGATTGATTGCGCCCGTGTACTCCAGAAACACTATTGTAAAAATAGCCACGCCCGATAAAAAAGCAGTTATTATCGAGCCTCGTGAGCCAAAGAAAAAACCAGCCGACATAATGGGTAGAAAGAAGAAGAGTGGACTCAGACTCTCTAAACCTCCGGCAAAATAAAACACTTCCGTAAAAAACAATAATTCAACAACAATCTGAAAATGACTTAGCAGATTCAAGGTTCTGATTAAAGAGTATTTTTTGCAAAGTATTAATATGAGGAAACAAATCAAATTGAAGCCGGCACAAAACACAAATGCCCACCAAATAACTTGTCGCGACATATTAAATTTGCCAAAAGATTCAATCAACAAGCCAATCAAAATAATACCACCCATGTAATACCAGCGTGCTTTTATGAGCCAACTATTTATCGTTATGCTTCTTTCGAAATTATTTATCATTAATTTTTTATTTTTTACTTAGGGTGCATAAATAATCAACGAGCAAGCGAAGGCCCGACCCACTGGCACCAATCGGATTTTCACCCCAAGCATTGTCTGCAAATGATGGACCAGCAATATCCAAGTGAGCCCACTTGTCTTTGTATTCATCGCTAATGAATTCGGACAAGAATAGTCCGGCGGTGATAGCACCACCCCATTTTCCGCTCGACACATTGGCGACGTCGGCAATTTTACTCTTAATCAATTTTGGCAAGTAGCGGTTGAAGGGCAAATCGCCCGTGAGTTCACCGCTCCGCTCCGCACTTTTGTGAATCATGCTTTTTAATTCCTGACTATGCCCCATAACGCCAATAGTATACTCACCAAGTGCGACGATACAAGCGCCAGTCAAGGTGGCAATATCGATGATGATGTCCGGTTTTAATTCTTGGCCATAGCACAAACAATCAGCCAAAACCAAGCGTCCTTCGGCATCAGTATTTTTTATTTCAATTGTTTTGCTATTTTTGGCACGCAGCACATCGTCGGGCTTGTAGGCGTGTTTGCCAATCGCATTCTCGACCGCACCAACTATACCGTGTACTTCAATCGGCAAATTCAATTCGGCTATAGTCTTCATCACACCAAAAATAACACAGCCTCCAGCCTTGTCCATTTTCATGGTCAGCATCGCATCACTGGGCTTGAGACTGAGTCCGCCCGTGTCATAGGTCAAACCCTTGCCGACCAAGACAATTTTTCGTTGGGCATTTTTGGGCTTGTGTATCAAGTGTATGAGCTGAGGCGGATAGGGACTAGCCAAGCTAACCGCATGCATCGCTCCCATCCCCTTTTCCTTGATATATTTCTCACCAAATATTTTGAGACTAAGTCGCGTTTGCTTAGATAAATCTTTGGCAATTTTCGACATCGTGAGTGGCGTGATATCCTTGGGGGTTTGATTGACAATGTCTCTCACAAAATTGACATTCTTGGCAATAATTTCGGACTGCTTCAGCGCTAGCTGCGCATTTTTAAAATTAATTTTGCGGCCACTGTAGTCGTCGCAACAAATAAATATTTTATGCAAAACCGTTTTAGCATGCTTGCTCTTGTATTTGGAAAAATTGTATTCGCCCAAAATACATCCTTCTACTATTGCTCCGACACCTTCAAACTCAGATTTAGCAAAGTACATTCCTAGTTTAATCGTTTTAAAATTTTTGGAAATAAGCGCACGTATGGTTTCCGCACAAGCGATACGAAGATCATCGTGGCTCATTGACTCAATCCCAACATACAATCTACCACCCTCTGGCAAAAGGGCACTCTCTTCCGCCTCGCCTTTAAAATTTAGCTTAGCTAAATTATCTCTGTCCTTGACCCACTTATGGTCCAGCTTTTTATTTACGACAAACACTAGCTCCAGATCAGCCACCACGTCCTTCATTTTTTTACTTGATATTAATATGTTCATAAAATAATAGTACTAAATTCTCCAGCCCAAGGCTGGTCCGCCTCGGGCGGGTAATTATTAATCAAGTCCCATCCCCCGCAAAGCCGCCACCCGCTCGGCAATCGGCGGATGCGTCATAAAAGCTTTGGCAAAAAAACCAGTTTTGGCACCAACGGCGTCGCTCTTGAATGGCGATGAAATATACATATGTGCAGTAGCGCGATTGGCGACCTCGAGTGGCTCCGCATCTGCGGAAATTTTCTCAAGTGCTCGTGCCAGTCCTTCGGGGTAACGCGTGAGCAGGGCCCCATCGGCATCGGCCATAAATTCTCTTTTTCGTGATATCGCGAATTGCATTAACGAAGCAAAAATTGGCGCCAAAATAGCAAAAATAACTGCCAAAATCGTGATTAAGTTTCGCAACTGTCCGCCACCACCATCGCTTTTTCTATTACCAAAAAACGACCAACGTCGAAACCAATCCGCAAGTAAAACAATCACGCCCACCAAGACGGTTACAATAGTAGCGAGTAGAATATCCCTATTCCCGACATGTGAAAGTTCATGTGCTATCACACCCTCGAGCTCACTACGATCAAGTTTTTGTAGTAAGCCAACGGTTACCGCAACGACAGCGTGTTCTGGATCTCGACCAGTCGCAAAAGCGTTTGGCGCAGTATCGTCGATAATATATATTTTTGGCAGTGGTAATCCGGCAGTGATACAAAGGTTTTCTACCAAGCGATAAAGCTCACGGTTTTCTGCGGGGTTAATCAATTTGGCTGAAGACATAGCCAAAACTATTTTGTCACTCCACCAATAGGAAATAAAACTGGAAACAGTAGAAAACAAAACAGCAAAAATCAAGATGGCGGGCGAATCCATTGAATAAGAAAATACATAGCCAACGATGCTGATAAAAATAAAAAAGGAAAATAGTAAAGCCCATGTTTTCCTTCGATTTGAATCCGAATGCGTATATAGTGTAGACATACAGAAAAATTGCCTAAAAAATTAGACTTATTTTATTAATAGATTTGTTTTATTATAACATTTTTTTGAGAAATAAACAAAAATAAATAAAAAAATGCCGGGAACGAGGTGTTCCCAGCATTGTAGGTTTGGCTAAAATTTGTGGAGAGGGATGTTTACCCTTTTCCGGAAATCGGCAATGACTTTTAGTTCGAGGTGGCAGTTAAGAATTTCGCCTGTCACTTTTTCATCATCGCATTCTATAGTTATACTTTTAATTGTGCTCTTATTATTTTTAGCGAGAAGGATATCGCCGTTTAAATCAATTATTAATTCTGTAGTGGTATTACCTTCAAAAGATTTGGTCAACTGAAATTTTTCGCACAAAAGGCTGTTTTTTTTTGATGTCTGCTTGTAACAAACGAATTTCGTTTATTACGCTTTGCAGATACTTCTCGTGTTGTACTACAGTTGTGCAATCCCCCCACCTCATCTCAATTTCAGGCTCAACCAGATCGGCGAAGTCGTATTCGAGTTGCCTGATTAAGCCAGCTATGAAATCGAATTCTATTCCCTCATTCTTAACAAGAATACGGATATCATCAAAGCCAAGCGCTTCAGTATTTTCTTTAAAACCCCACGAATAAAATATTGCCTCACTTTCGTTAATAAAGATAGATTTTTTTCCTACTCGCATGATACAACACCAACTTTCTACACAGCGGGCCTCTCGCCTCAACTATTTTTTGAAGTTTCAAAATTTCATTTGCTATGATTTCGGCATAGCGTTTGCTTTGCATAACTGTAAGACAATTTTTCCAGTTCATCTCGTTCTCCTTTTATTTATTTCGGTTTTAACTACTTTTAAAAGACCATTTGATTTTTTATTATAGCCTTTTTTTGGGGTTTGTCAATGGGTAGTCTTGTCTGAACCCCGATTTATAGGATTAAATGATTCTTAATCAAAGCGCCAGTAGAGACGCCCCACGGGGCGTCTAAAAACATGGCAAAAAAATCAAAACATAAAATCAAAAAGGGAGCGTATAACAAATTGCTTCTTGGAATATTTTTTTCTATTTCTGCCCGGCTTTTGCCGAGGGTCTGAGTACTTTTATCGCGCATAAGACGTAGTTTTTCGGGAGGCTAAAGCCTCGACCACCCGAGTTAAAACTCGGTAGAAAAAAATGATTTAATTTTTTTGACTGTCTTTCAAAAACACGTTTGGTTTAGATGCGTTTATCGCAATAACCTCGAAAAAAAGACGCCCCGCGGGGCGTCTCTACGGTGGAAAATTGGTAAAATTTTTAATTTAGAATCCTACTTTCACAACTTCCCTTTCTTTTTCATCAGCGATTTCAAAAAATTCACGGTCTTTGAAACCAAGCATATTTCCAATCATGTTGGTTGGGAATACTTGCAGTTTTGTATTGAAGTCGCGGACATTGCCGTTGTAAAAACGTCTTGAGGCCTGAATCTTGTTTTCGGTGTCAGCTAGCTCTCTTTGTAATTCGAGAAAGTTGGTATTGGCTTTGAGATCTGGGTAATTTTCTGATAGAGCAAAGATTGATTTCAAGGTTGAGGATAACACATTCTCAGCTTCGGCTTGCGCCTTGGCGTCGCCACTGGCTTGCGCACTCATCGCCGCATTGCGCGCCTCGGTTACCTTGGTAAATGTTCCCTCCTCATGTTTGGCGTAGCCCTTTACAGTCTCGATTAGGTTTGGGATCAAATCGTAGCGACGTTTTAATTGCACATCAATATCGCTCCAAGCCTCATCGACTCGGTTTTTCAAAGTGATGAGCGAGTTGTACATGCCGATAGCAACAAACGCTAACGCGGCTACAACCACAATCACTATCCATAGTGTCGTCA
The DNA here is from genome assembly GCA_038248465.1 of Patescibacteria group bacterium. GTDB lineage: Bacteria > Patescibacteriota > Patescibacteriia > Patescibacteriales > UBA12075 > JBBRXK01. Next base: position 7,947 of record JBBRXK010000031.1, read on the forward strand.
TATTTTTATTATTAAATATAAAAGCTAAAAGCAATTCACTGGGTCCGGAATGAAAATTCCGAGACTATAAAAATGCTAAAGGCTTTTTACAGGCAACAAAATATCAAAATCCTGTTGCTATTTATTAGACATTTGTAAATATCATTTCAAAATGTTTATTCGGTCAGTCTGAGAACTTCTTCGATACTGATCAATCCTTCACGCGCTTTGGCCATCGCGACATCGTGCAAGGTTACCATGCCCTCGCTCTTGGCGATCTGCATCACGTGGTCATCGGATGGATTATCATATACTGCCGCTTCGATTTTTTCAGTAACTGTTAAAACTTCATGAATACCAAAACGCCCGATTACGCCTTTGTGATTACAGGCATCGCAACCCTCTGCTTTAAAAAATGTAGTGCCCGCGGCCACCCCAACTTTCTCCAGTAATTCTGCTGCGGGAATGTATTCTTTTTTACAATGAGGGCAATTGATTCTCGCCAGGCGCTGTGCCGTAACTAGGCGCAAGGCCGAGGTAAGGAGAAAGGGTTCAATGCCCATATTGAGCAAACGGATAATAGAACCAGCGGCATTATTGGTATGAATCGTAGCCAGCACTAGTTGCCCCGTAATCGATGCTTGCACGGCAATCTCCGCCGTTTCCTTGTCACGAATTTCGCCAACCATAATGATGTCTGTGTCTTGTCGCAAGAGATATCGGAGCCCCGAAGCAAAGGTCAGGCCGATCTCCGGATTGACTTGTGTTTGTCGCACCATATCGATTTTTCTCTCAACTGGATCTTCAAGTGTTACCAGACTTCGCCCAACTTCATTCATTTTGTCCAAAATCGTAAACAAGGTAGTTGACTTACCGCTGCCTGTTGGTCCTGTAACCAAAACCAATCCGTATGGTTTTTTGATAATCTCACTAACCGTCGCTGCTTGCTCGGGTGTAAAGCCCAGTTTTTCATAATTGCCGTATTCTTTGACACTCTGCAACACGCGCATCACGATACATTCGCCATTGCTGGTTGGAAAAATCGAAACACGCAAATCCAATCTTTTGTTTTGATGTACAAACTTCATATTTCCCTCGAGTGGTCGCGGTAAGCCAGTCGTATCAATCTGGGACATGATCTTGATTCGGGCGGAAAGCGAATGCACCATGGGCAAAGGAATTTCTGCGACTATTTTCAAAACACCATCAACTCGAAATCGAACTATCATGCCCTCGGTATTTGGCTCGAGATGAATATCGGAAACCCCCTCGTCGATGGCAGCGGCCACGATACGATTGACCAAATTCATTGCGTCCGTGTTTGCTTTGATGCTTTGTTCATTTTGTAATGTCATATTCTCCTTTTAGCTTAATATTTATGTTGTTGACATAATTTGGCAAGCTTACATTTACATAGCCTTGGCTATATGTTATTTACACCAATTAAGATCTCACGACCACGCGCCGGCACTGAGTAATAGCCACTTATCTGCGCTGCCTGTTTAATAATTTGCGCTTCATCGTCAATCTGGAAATCGGTCAAATTGAAATTTTCGGGTATTTGTATTTTCATTGTTTTGCATATTTCCAAATTCATTCCTCGTATCAAGGCCGTAGGACCATTTATCTCTTTTAATTGTAGCACAATATCCCCTTTTTGCGCTAGTCCATCCAATCGTTCATTGTCTTCCTTATTGCGACCGATAATCAGAATAATCTTTTTCATATTTTTACTGCCAAACCAGATTACTCGCCCATTTTTTAACAAATCAATATCATCGGCGTTACAGTCTGGCCAATTATCTATCATTATCTGCAATTTGTTACTAAATTCGGGATCAGTCAAAAGGCA
>JBBRXK010000032.1:0-9762 GCA_038248465.1 Patescibacteria group bacterium
AGATTTTATTGAAGATGTTAAAAATGTTACCCCTGACCGCAGCGCCGCTTTGCAACTCCTCAAAGATTATGTCAAAGAAGTTATTATCCAGCTCTCACCACGCGAGCAAAAGATTCTCGAAATGCGTTTCGGACTCGAAGATGGTGTGGCACACACCCTCGAAGAAGTGGGACGTGAGTTTGATGTGACTAGGGAGCGTATCCGCCAGATCGAAGCCAAGGCACTCGAGAAGATTCAGAAACATGACGGTATTCAGAAATTACGTGATTATTAGAAATTATTTAGGGATTGAGAGTTACGATTCATTTTTTAAATATAAGACGAGTCAAACGACTCGTCTTTTGTTTTTTGCTCATAGCTCTTCGGACAGAGATTGTGGGAAATCAATCAAGTGCCCCAACTTTTTTCTATCCTGAGCGTAGGTGAGGTATCTGCAACACTCAAACGCAATCAATTGTTCTTAATAAAAAAAATTGTAATTAGAGCTTGTCGAGTGATTTGGTAACCAGTTAAATCAGATAAAAAAATAAGCAGGTATAAGGCCTGCTTATTTGTGAGGTAAAATTGGGAAAGAACTACTAAGTTAGGTTTTTATGTTTATTTCGGAATGGGCAGTTCGTTTACGTCCACGGCCATCACATAAAATATTGCCCCATTTTTTAAGTTTGCGACTTCCAGACGAGGGCCGTCTAGACGCTCGAAGCAGGAGCAATTGATCACCTGACCGATTTCCCAAGTGGCCACTTTGTTTTTGGGAGTCACATACTTAGGTTTACTGCTACTTGGTCTGCAACTTGGAAGAAGTTGATAGCTTTTCATTTTTTCCCTCCTTTGTTTGATTATTGATTTATTTTTCCTAGAACAATTATTTTAAAATTCCAAAAAAGTCATGGCCCACATTAATAATATTCCAATAAAGAAAGAGCCGAAGTGGATGCCGTTTTGGCAGACATTGTCACGGTGTTTTACTTCGGGGATGAGGTCGGAAGCGGCTATGTAGATAAAGTTGCCAGCTGTGAAGGGGAGTAAGTAGGTGATGTCAACGCCTTGCCCAAAGTAATAGGCGAGTAGTCCGCCGAGCATCATGGTCAAACCACTAAGGAAGTTAAAAAAAAGTGCTTTCTTTTTTTCCCAACCACCATGAATCAAAATACCAAAGTCGCCCATCTCTTGTGGAATTTCATGAGCAGCGATGGCGAGCGAAGTGATGAGTCCAAGCCGTATGTCAACCAGGAAGGCAGCGCCAACTGCAAGGCCATCGATAAAATTGTGAACAGTATCGGAGCCAAGAATTAAATAAGTAACGGGATGTCGGTGTTCACTTGGCGCTTTGTGACAGTGGTGCCAATGGATGAATTGTTCGAGTAAAAAAAATAGAGAAAAACCACCAATTACGTATAAAAAAACCGTTGTAACTTGTCCAGTTTTGTCGATTGCCTCAGGCAGGAGGTGCAAAAAAGCCCCACCCAAAAGAGCGCCCGCAGAAAAAGCGACCATCGGATGTATCAATTTTTTGAGGAGATTTTCTTTGAGAAGTAACGCAAAAGCGCCCACAAGCGAAGTGGCGCTCAAAATGAAGGTTGACAGAATAATCCAAAACAATGCTGACATGGCCTTAATATTATTATTATTTTTTAATAGTAGCCTATTTTATTGATTTTTGCAATGCTTACTTTTATTTTCAGCTTTGAGTTTTTTGCGAATACCTATACATTTTACGGAATAGTATTACTATTATCTCTTGCTACTGATTTTTTCTCGAGGAAGATAATCAAAAAAAAGACGCAAAGAGCGATAAGAGCTATAAACACTTTGCATAACTAATGAGACAGCAAGTCACCAGGACATCCTAGGCGACTTTTTTTATGCTCGAAGCAAAACTCTTGCCAACCTCAACTCATCATAAGAAAAATTTCCTTTCAAATATTCAAAGACTGGCTTTAGTTTTTCGTCACCAATTTCCATGAAAGCACTGGCCATAATTTCGAATCGATCACGTGGTAATTTGAGATAATCTAGATCAAGTTTCTCACCGGCATCAATCAATTTTTCGATGTGGTTGATAACGGTGCTAATAGCGAGATTTTGATTTTTGGCGATACGCACAATGGGAATTTTTTTATTCACGAGCTCCTTGGTTTTTTCGTGGAATGCCGGTCTACTCATTTTGATATCGATTATACCTATTGAATCAGTGTCGCTTGGAAATTTGGCAGGGGAGACTTCGTTGTTATTGCAAAAATCATTGATCGCGCCTAAAAAAATGTCACTGAATTCCTGAAGTTTTTTTGTGCCAACGCCACTAATTCGCGCAAAGTCGTTTTTGTTCCTTGGAAAATAGTAGGACATTTCCATAAGACTTTTGTCACCAAAAATAATAAAAGGTGGTACTTTCATTTTTTCAGCCATGTCTTTGCGAATCGCACGCAAAACAAAAAATAAATCCTGATTGTATTCAAGGCTTTCTTTTCTTTTATTTCTGCCCGTCTTCTCTTCGCTAACTGGTTTATTCAATTCAATTTTTTGATTTTCATTCAAGAATGCAAGTCCCTTTTTGGTGAGCTTGAGGGTCGGATACTGGTCTTCACTTTTTTGAATATAGTCGAGGTCGATTAATTGCTTGGTAATTTGTCCAACTTCATCTTCGCTAGCTTCTTTGGCAATACCAAAAACACTAAGCTTGTCATGACCATTGATTTTTATTTTTTGAATGTTTTTGCCTAGGAGCACGTCAGAGATATAATTTTTGCCAAAACGACTGCCAGTACGAATAATAGCCGACATTATTTTTTGCGATATGATAGTCGCGTCTATTTTTTCGGTTGTATTGGTACACATATCACAAGCCCCGCAATTGTCATTTGCCATCTCTTCATCAAAGTATTTTAGCAAATATTTTTTGCGACAAGATGATAGCTCGCAAAAACTCAAAACGGTGCTGAGTTTGTTGCGGGCAATCTCAGCAAGATCAGCGCCTGTCATTTGATTGATAAAAAATTCATGTTTGCGCAGATCAGCGTAGGTATAAAACATGATACACTTGCTCGGAAGACCGTCACGACCCGCGCGACCAATCTCTTGATAATAACCCTCGAGAGTTTTTGGAAAAGTATAGTGAATTACCACGCGTACGTCCGGCTTGTCGATGCCCATGCCGAAAGCGATAGTGGCGACAATGATATGAACCTTGTCTTTGATGAACTGATCTTGAACCAGTTTTCTTTTGTTTGGCTCGAGTCCGGCATGATAGGCGGCAGCGCTAAATTTGTTTAGCTTGAGATTTTTGGCAATATCTTCTGTCTCTTTGCGGGAGTGACAATAGATAATCACCGCATCTTCACGATGATTTTTTAAAATATTAATTAGTTTGGGAAAGGCATTTTTTTTGTTGATAATACTAATGTGCAAATTTTCGCGATCAAAACTAGAAACAAAAACTTTTGCTTTGTCTAGATTGAGGAGTCGGATAATATCTTCTTTTACCTTTGGTGTCGCTGTTGCTGTGAGGGCTATCAGTGGCACAGAGGGAAATTGTTTTTTTAGAACACTGAGATTGCGATAATCAGGACGGAAGTCGTGCCCCCATTCCGAAATACAATGAGCCTCATCGATAGCGATGAGGCTTATAGTAAGAGACTGAAGAAAATCTTGAAAACTGAGAATTGCAAATCTTTCTGGCGCGATATAGATTAGTTTTATTTCATTGTTTCGCGCTCGTTGCAGAATCGCATCTATCTGTGATTGATTCAAGCTAGAGTTGATAAATTCCGCCGATATGCCGTTGGCCTGCAAGCTGTCCACTTGATCTTTCATGAGGGCTATTAGCGGAGAGATAACCAAAGTAACACCGCCCAGTTTCAAGGCGGGTAATTGATAACAAAGAGACTTGCCACCACCAGTAGGCATGAGCACAAAGGTATCTTTTTTGTCCAGGACATTGGTGATAATCTCGGCCTGCATTGGGCGAAACTTATCATAGCCAAAATGTTTTTTGAGAGTGCTTAACATTTATTAATTGATGTGATTACAAAAGTACAAGATTACGAATTCACTAATCAAACACGAATCCACAAGATTACGAATTCACAAATCAAACACGAATCCACGAATTATATTGAAATGTTTTTATTTTTGATTTTACTTCGAGTAGTTTATTAGAAAATTCAAAGTAAATTTAAATAAAAAATGCTTTTTTCTGGATTCGTGAATTCGTAATCTATTAGTAATTAGGTTTTGTTTATTTTTTCTTCTTGTTAATTTTTTTTATGGCAGTGACTCCGATGATGCCCCCTAGGATTGCGGCTGCGCCAGCAACACCGGCGAGGAACTTTTTCTTGGTTTTGTCATCGGCTTGATCAAATTTATTTTTTGATGCCTTGAGAATTTTCTCAACTTCCTCAAAACCATTTTTTATTTTTTTTATTGTTTCTTCTTTCATTTTGTCATGATCGCCACAGTAAAAGCAATCATTTTTTTTGCTCTTGTCTTTGGTATTTTTGATGGTTTCATCTTTTTTTGTAGCCATATAATTTTTTATAGATTTAGTCGATTGTAAAAAAGATCTATAATCTATGTGTTAATTAGTTATGTAAATTATATTATTTTATTTTTCCGGTAGCAGACAAAAGAATTGCTATTGGTCTTGTTTTGTCAAATTTGGCGAGGATAATGTTGGTAATTGACATTATCGGTATACACAAAAACATACCAACAAAACCCCACATGTTGCCCCAGATAGCCAAAGAAATCAGTATAATCAAAGGACTCAAGTTGAGCGAATCACCCATGAATCGAGGCTCAATCACATTCCCAACGATCACCTGGATAAGTATAAGAAGACAAGTGACGATAATAAAGGGAACAAATGAGGGGAATTGCACCAAGCTGATGATCATCGGAAAAGAAGTGGCAACTATTGAGCCGATGGTGGGAATATAATTGAGAACAAAAACTAACAAGGCCCAAAAGACAGCCAAATCAACACCGACCAGTGATAAAACTAGGTAAGCGAGAAGTGCAGTTGCTAGACTTGATAAGGTTTTTATTTTTAGATATGTTTTAATTTCTTTGTCTATGCTCGCAAGTGTCTCACGGAATCTTTCGTATTTGTCATCAGATTCAAATAATTGGCGCATTTTTTCCCCCAACATTCTATATTCAAGTAAAAGAAAAATTGTAAAAACAATTATCATGGTGGTGTAGCTGGCGACGACAGCAAAGACTTCAGTAATTTTCAAAAGGAAATTGGACATATCAATTGATTGAATTACTTCATTGATGCCGAGCGACTTATCGATTCTCGCTAGATCCATAGCCTCATAGGTGATGTTGCGAAATTTTTGCTGATAGGTCGGCGCCAGTCGAATTACATTGCCAATATTGGAATTCACTAAAGTCATAAACAGCAAAAAAGAAATAAACAAAATTATTATAGCGACAAAGAGCGAGAGGGAGTGCCCCAGACTTCGCTTATTTATTTTGATTGAATTGATTGCTGATGTGATGGCGATGATGAGGTACCAGGCAACAATTGCAATTGAGAATGGTATGAAAAAAGATTTCCCAATATAGAGAAAATAAAATATCAGCGATATGGATATGAGTATGGAGGAAAAGTTGCGCATGTTCATTTTTTATCCTATTGTCTAATGATTAATTTTTTAGTTTGTACAGGAAGATTGATGTGGCCACGACCACATTGAGCGATTCCAGGTCGCCGGACACCTCTATCATAATATTTTCAATACTTAGCTTTGCTATTTCTGGATTTACACCGTGACTTTCTGATCCCATGATCAGGCAATATTTTTGGGCAGGTCGAAATTTTTCTAAATCAGTGCCCTTGTGAACATTGCTCGCATAAACAGCAAGGTGGTTTTTATTTTCTTTTAGCCATTTAAAATCCTTATCTTTGAAGATATTTATTTTAAAAATGGCGTCTTTAGCGGCATTTATTGTCTTGGCATTATATACATCGACACAATTTTCGTCAATCACCAAATTGTAAAAACCAAAACCGAGCATAGTTCTCATGATAGTTCCGAGATTACCAGGATCGTTGATAGCATTTAGGTAGATTACGGGCAATTGGTCATTTATTTTTTTGGGAATAATATCATAGAGCGCGGCGATACCTGACGCTGTATCCAGACAAGAAAAATGTTTATTTAGTAGTGAATCGATAATGAAAATATTTTTTGACACAGAGCGTTCTTTGAAAAACTGAAACTCAGATGGATTCTTTTCAATATATTTTTCCGTTACAAAAAGGCTGACAAAATCATAAGCCGCTTTTAGTCCGTCATAGATACTGGTTGCATTCTCTACGACAAATTGTCCGTGCAGTTGTCGATATTTTTTTTGTGTCAGTTTCTTGAGTAGCTTGATGTGTTTATTGTCTTTTGATTTTATGTTTGTGAAATCATTTTTCCCTATCATACGAAAAGCTTATGGCTTAATTAATTTTCCTTTATCCGTAATGTCGGCTTTTTAGATTTTTAATATTTATTCTTTGGCTATTTTTTCCAGAAAATCACCGACTCTTTGCACAATCGCTTTTGGTGTCCAGTCTGATTTTATGAGAAACTCTTGAGCGCCTTTTTTGATACAATACTCCATGTCTTGCGGATTGGAATAATTTGATAAGACAAAAATCGGTATATGACTGAAGATATTATACAGCTTGGCATTTTCGGATATATCTTTGAGAACCTCAAAGCCGTCCTTAACAGGCATATTGATATCAAGCAGTATCAAGTGGGGTAAATCTGATTTTGCCCGTTCGATGACTTCATGGCCATTCCCAGCGACAATAACATTGTAGCCGGCTTGCTCAAATGAAATCCGATACATCTCGGAAATATTCTTTTCGTCTTCTCCTATCAAAATTGTTTTTTTGGTCATATAGTTTTCTTAAAAATTATATATATTCATGTACTATTATAGCATAGAATTAGTATTTAATTAATCCAGCGGATTTGTGTTTGTTGCGGATTCATAATATAATTTACTAATGAAGAAATTTTTTTTGTTTACAATAAAAGCTGTTTTATATATTTTTGCAATATTTATTGTAATGTTAGCTTTTGTATTTTTTGCAGTTCGTTTTGGTTGGACCGATGTAGCTGGCGATATTGATGAAAATTCCGAGGAATACAATAGTTTGGCCACGGAAAATAGAGCTATTGGCGGATTATTGGCGGAGGAAAATATTTTGAAAAAATCTGATACCAGTACATCTACAAAATTTGTCTTACCAGAAAACGAGTCGATTTACGGAATACACGAGCAGGAGATTTGGTGTAAAATTTTAGTAGTAAAAGACTTCAATGCGTATCAAGCCAAAATAATTTTGCATACTTTTTTAAATACTCATTCCGAAATATTATTTAATAATATGCTTTTAGCTTTCAAGCTACGTATTGCAAATGGACTTTTTGATCAGCGCATAGAGTCGTGTCAGGAAAAACAAGCAGAAATTTTACTGACAAATTTACAGACAGAAATTGAATTTGCCAGCGGTAGCAATATATTTGCTTGGCAAAATGGTGAAGCATGGCAAATAATTCGTGAGGCACTTATCAAGGACAAAGAAACCATTGATGATGTAGCGGAAAAAGTTGGCATACAATCGCGCTTGCTAGTGTCAGTTGCAATTGTTGAACAACTACGTTTGTATTACACACAAAGAGAGCTTTTTGAAAAAGTATTTAAGCCACTCAAGATACTCGCCAATGCCAACAAAATGGCCTGGGGGGTTATGGCCATCAAAGAAAAGACAGCAATTTTGGTCGAAGAGCATCTGCTTGATCAGAATTCGCCGTATTACCTCGGTACTAGCTCCGCCCATCTCCTTGATTATGCCAGCGGCGTGGACATGGCCAAAGAGCGGTATCAGCGACTAACCAACGAAAAGAGTCACTACTATTCATATCTTTATGGTGCTTTGATAATACAACAACTCGAGGCGCAGTGGGAGAGGGCGGGTCATAGTATCGAATATCGACCTGAGCTAGTAGCGACACTTTTTAATATCGGTTTCAATAATTCCAAGCCGAAAGCAGATCCGCAGGTTGGCGGCTCTACGATTGAAATTGAGGGGGTAAAATATTATTTTGGTTCTCTAGCTTTTGAATTTTATTATTCAGGCGAAATGGCCGAGTATTTTTCCTATAAATAAAAAAAAGGGTTATAGAACTTGCTATAACCCGATAATGTTTAATTTGAATTTTTCATTGTTTTCCACTCGGCTATTACTCGCTCAAAAAATTCTGAGTAATTTTCTTTAGATTTTTTTTGGCACAAAATTATTCTTTGTGCTTCCTTGCTGAGCCAAGGATGAAAACAATGAAGGCCATTTTTGATTTTTTGCTTGTATAATTTTCTTTTTTTTTCTGCCGGATCTTTCTCTTTTTTCATGCTCGTGCCCCCTAGAATTTTTATAAAAGAAGCAGTTAACTAAATTAGTATAACATGAAAATGTAAATATTTCAAGTGTTGCTAGGTTTTATCAACTTGACAAAGACTATTTTTTGTAATAGTTTTTGGTCAAGGGTTGTAGCATTTTTGACCACTGTTTAGCCTTTGGACATAACAGATAAAATAGGACAAGAATTCACAAAAACACCAAATGGGGGAAGTATGGGAAATAAAGCGAAGCGATCTTTAAAAATTAAATTCAAGGAAGCTAAATTTTACAAAGAATGGAAAAAGTTAGATTTGAACAATACTCTGGATGAAAAGTTGCTTTTCTTGTTTTTGCCATTTTTCTTGACAGCAAAAACAAGTAAAAATTTGGGAGAGTTATTAAGCAAATTTCCCAACTTGTATTACTTGCCTAATCCTTTGAATTGTGAAATGAAAAAAATTTGGCAAATCATACATGATAACAAGGAGGAGTATATGGTGCTAGCTTGGCTGTCATCATTGACTGAGCCAGGGATAAGAAGGTTCACTGACGACAAGAAATTGCTACACTATTGCTGGAATCATCAGATTGAGAAATGTTTTGAAAAGTATCGCTGGCAATCAGAAAAAATATATGAACGTATTAGAGTGGGGGACAAGTCTGATGGATATTGTTTGGCGACGATGATTATTGCTAACGATGTTTATGGTATTAGTGTTTGCGGATTTTTTGAAAAAATAAATCGGAAACTACTAATCCAGCTAGACTTCGGCAGAGCAGACCTGCAACTCATCAAGAAATTAAAAGAAATAGACGCTATATTTTATCTAGAAGAAAAGGCGTCGAGTGAAAATGCAAAGATTATTTTTGAATTTAGTGTCGCTGATGATTTTAGTCTGAATGCAGATAGTGTAGAATATACTGATTGCGATCCAGGCTATCGTTTGCCAATCTCCGAGCTACTTTCACTAATAGGCGCAAATATATCCTATTGTGGATAAATTCATCAAGGAACAGCACGTAAGCTGTTCCTTTTTTATTTTTCAAAAAAAACAGGCCAGCATTTAGGGTGCTAGCCTTTGAATTTTGGTCATTTTTTTGTGCATAGAAGTCACTTTGCCCTTTCCTTCTTGCAGGAAATACGATTTTCTCTCAGACATTTTTTCTTCTTTTGAGGGTTTTGGGGGGACTGAAAATTACTGGCTAAGAACAATAGTTTATTATTGCACACATCACGAAATATGTCAAATCAATATGGCTGTACAATAATTACTGTGGTGCATAAGTTAATTATAATTAATCTTTAATTGGCTTAATTGCGGTTTTACAAATAGTCCTATTTTTTGTCATCTCGA
>JBBRXK010000033.1:0-9472 GCA_038248465.1 Patescibacteria group bacterium
GATGATGAAATTAATTCACGAGGTGAAGTGGATAGAAGTTGATTCGGAAATCGAGGCGCTGCTACTTGAGGCTAATTTGGTAAAAAAATTTCAGCCGCCGTTTAACGTCGATTTGCGCGATGACAAGCGCCATCAATATATAAAAGTTTCGGCCGAGGAAGTGCCACGAGTATTTGCGACTAGAACTTTGGATCAATCGGGTACTTATTTTGGTCCATTTGTGTCGGGCATTGCCGTACGTGAAACACTAAAGGTGATTCGCAAGATCTGGTCGTTCCGGTCCTGCGTGCATATGCCAGCGAATACTTGTTTGTATTATCGCATCGATAAGTGTATGGGGATGTGTGAGTATCCGGAGAGTCGAGAGGAGTATCGGAAAATAGCCAAGCAGATTGTTATGTTTTTGTCGGGGAGGAAGGGGGATATTATCAGAGAAAAAATGTGGGAGATTAATCTCTTAGAAAAGAAAGTTTCTAAAATTCTTAAAGTTCATAAAGTTCATAAAGTTCATAAAGTTTCTAAAGTTCATAAAGTTTATAAAGTTTCTAAAGTTTCTAAAGTTCATAAAGTTGATGAAGTTGATAATGCTCTTATATCTGTAGAGGCGGATGAAAGGAGATTACTTGATTTAAAATTTGAGCTACGGAACATAAATCATGTTTTGGCGCATACCAATATTATGAGCTTGATGGACAAGTATGCGGCGGACGTGGTGGAGTTGGCCAAGATTTTGGGATTGCCTCGAGTGCCAGATCGCATTGAGGGCTTTGATATTTCGAATATATTTGGTCGCGATGCGGTTGGGTCGATGGTGGTATTCAAAGAGGGCGAGCCAGAGACTAGCGAGTATCGCAAATTCAAGATTAAACTTAGCGAAGGGCAGGCGAGTGATACTTTTATGTTGCAGGAAGTTTTGACGCGAAGACTTGCGCACTCAGGTGCTCAGTCAAAAATTAAGAATTACGAATTACGAATTACGGACGAGGTGGAGGGAGTTAGTAAGACTTCGAAAGCAAAAGATAAAAAGTCAAAAGTTGATGAGTGGCCCTTGCCTGATCTCATTATCATTGACGGAGGGAAGGGGCAACTTAATGTGGCGGTGAAGATGATTAAAAAGTTTGGTTTTGATATTCCTTGTATCGCTATCTCCAAGGGTGAGGGTTTGCGCGGAGGTAATGCGCCAGACAAGATTTTTTTTCCGGGGGAGAAAGAGGCGCTCAAACTGCCCTTGGCTTCGCCGGCTTTGCATATTATTAAAAGAGTAAGGGATGAGGCGCATAGGTTTGCTATTAAGTATCATCGGGAGTTGCGGTCACGGCGCTTTGCCTTGATTAAGAATTACCCGCCCGGGGCGGGCCAGCCTTGGGCTGGGAATTAAGAGTTGTTTTTTTAAAATTTGCTCTTGGGGGGGGGTGATGTGCTATAATAAAAAATATTAATTAATCTCAATAATAAAACTTATGTCAAGATTTAGTAATTTTTTAGATCTAAAGCTTCCGCTTCAGATTTTTATCACCTCAGTGACCACCATCTTGGTAGTAGCTGGAATTGCTGGTGCCACTACGATTGGCACAAACATTTCAACTGGTGGGAGTTTGACGGTGACGGGGACAACTACGATTGATGGTAGTACTTTTTATGTGGATGCTGTGAATAATAGGGTGGGGATTGGGACGATAATTCCAGATACACAGTTGCATGTTTATGGAGATACAACCCTTAAGTCGCTAGCAGATGAAGACATGCCGCTGATGGTTCGAAAATCAAATGACAACAATATTATTGGTGGCTTCAGACAAGAGCAGGGCGGATATGGTAGTTTATTTTTGTATGATGGTATTACTAACGATATGTTAAATCCACAAATAAATTTATCTGCCACTAGTTCGAGGCCTACTTTTTTTAATGTTGGCAATGTAGGAATCGGTACAACAACGCCACAATATAAACTTGATGTTGATGGTGATGTTGGAATAAGTGGCGATTTTATGTTCGGGGGTTATAAATTAATCGATGTTGTTAGCAATACAACAAATGGTAACACAACATTCGGTATAAATATTGGCGAGATGTTAGGCGGAGGTGTTTCAAATGCATTTTTTGGAAACAGAGCGGGGGCATTTAGTACTTTTGGCTCTAATAATGCATTTTTTGGGAGTAACACTGGTTCTAATAATACCACTGGTTCATTTAATGTGTTTCAAGGTTCGTCGGCTGGCGAATACAACGAAGAAGGATCAAGAAATATCGCCATTGGCACCGAGGCTATGGACAGAAATACAGATGGCGATGGGAATATTGCAATTGGTTATAGAGCGGGCAGTGGAACCGGTAGCACAGGTATCAGGGAGGGGAATGTATTTCTTGGGCAATATGCTGGTTACAATGAGACGGGGTCAAACAAGTTACATATCACAAACTCCCTTTCTACAGCAACTTCATCTCTAATCTACGGTGAGTTCGATAACAATATTTTATCTTTTAATGCGAATGTTGGAATTGGAACGACGACGCCAGATCAAGCCTTAACTATAGACCACGGTAATTTAATGTTCGCGGGAGTCATGTACCCGAGAATATTTTTACATGATGTTGCCTCGCGACTAAGCGTGGATCATTTTGACCCAACAATTGCTGATCTTAGCTTGGATTTGTTTGGAAATTCTAGTGGAAGTAACGGTAATAGAGGTTTGAATGTTTATAAAGCAGACGGCACTTTTTCTAGAATAAGTGGAACACAGGACTCTTTTATTATGAACGGAAATCTTGGTGTTGGCACTACAACACCAGAGGCCAATCTTCAGGTAAGTGGGGGATCTTTTGCCACCTCAACCGTGGAAATAGGAACGACAAACGCGACTAAAGGATCTTGTTTAAAACTTCGTGATAGTGATGGGGCTGGTTGGACTTATTGTAGTACTTTGAACGGAGTGATGTCTTGTTCAACGACTTCTTGCGAATAATTATTTAAAAAAATTATTTATGAATAAAATAAAATCACTTCTTGTCTTATTTCTCTTTTTGGCCATGCCCGCGCAAGCGGCTACTAACGACTTAACATTTTCTGAGAATACTACAGTATCGGGGCTCAATCTCTATGGTGGCGTAACGGATATGACTGTGTTTAGCGGTTCATCGGCTGAGAGTTTTGATATTAGCGAGGGGGTTCTAACGATTAGTAACCCAAGCGCAGGATTTAGGATCGGCTCGTCAAATGCCGGAGTTGGCACAATTGTAATACTAAAAAGTGGACTGATGGAAAGCTGTGTTGTTAATTCGATACCAGGAACAAGCTCTACTACTTTGCCCTCGGCGAGTGGCGTGTATACTGTCAGACCATTGGTGGCGACGAACTGCAGCAGCTTGTGCCCAACGCTTACCGGCGCGACAACATACAGTGCTTATCCTACTTGTGGCGCAGTTACTTGTAGCTCTGGCTATTCATTGTCTGGCGCTGGATCAAGCGCTGTATGTACCGCAAATTCATCAGGTGGTGGCGGTGGAGGTGGAGGAGGTGGCACTACGGTGACGCCAGTAGTTAAAGCAACTAGCACTAGCACTGTCGCTAGCACTACCGCAATCACTAATCCTTTGCCCATTGACACAACAATTTTGTCAGGACTTGGCGCTAGAGAAATAGTAGCTACTAGTGATATACAAAAAACGCAAATAGTCAATGACTCCAGTATCGTAATGCAAAGTGGAACCGATTTGAATTTGATTCTCGCTCATTTGAATGTCAAAAAAGATGTATCAGCTCAGGCGAATAGCATGAATAAATATATCCCCGAATTAAAAAAGGGGATAAAAGGACTCACGCTCAATAATATTTATGCGATAAATAATTTTATTGTGTATGGTACTATCACCACTCGCAAGCTTGGCGCTGGTGAGAGAGCCGGGGTGATTAGCTCCTACAAAAAAGCGTTTGCTAAACTTCCAGTAGACGAAAAGAGCTGGAATGATTGCATTGCTATAGCTAACGGTCGTTGGCCAAGTGAGACAAGCGCTAGTGCGGAAAAAATGGCCAAGACCCAATTCCAAAAGATTTATAAAAAAATTCCAGATATGAATAATGCCAAAGATAAAGCAGCGATAGCAGTGATGGCCTATGGACTCAGGCAAAAGGCCGAGAATCGAAATCTGGACAGTGAGAGGAGTGGTATTAAAACTTTCAAATCTATCTACGGTAAAAATCCAACAAGCACCGAAGACTGGAACATCATGCAGGCCATAACCTATTCTGGCGCTAGTCGTGGCGTAGACAGTGACGGAGACTTGCTGACTGATGACAGAGAGAAGGCACTCGGCACAGACCCAAAGAAAAAAGACACGGATGGTGATGGATATACGGATGGAGATGAGGTAGCGTATGGGTATGATCCACTGAAGAAATAATCGGGATATTTTAGAGGAATTAAAATATATTAAAATTTATTACCAGTAAGATTTATTTAATCGACTGGCAAAAGTCTATGAATAAAAACATTATAAGGATGGTATTTGCGTCAGTATTTTTAATTAGTATTAGTTTGGTTGGCGTTAGTGTGAATAAAGTAAACGCAGCTGAGCTAAAAGGCGCATCACTAATACAGGCTGGTAAATATCTATTTGTGGCCAATAGAGATGCAGGTAAAATCTATGTATTTAATAATGACGGAAAGGCTAAGTTAAATAAAATCATAGAACTTGGAAGCGCCCCGAGTAGCATGGTGATTTATAAAGATTATCTCTTGGTGGCGCTTAGCCAGACCAAGAAAATAAAAAGTATAAACATAAACACCTTGGCACTGGCTGGAGACATAGATGCTCCTAAAATGCCGTACTGGCTAGCGATAGATGGCGATGTGCTTCATTCAACGGTTTCTCGCAGTAATGGAGCAGACTTTTACCCATTCTCAATTTTAATAAATTCTTCAAATAATACAGTGCTGGCAAGCACGACTGTTGGGTGGCCAACGACTTACCCAAACTTTTACATGAACGGAAATGAACATATTATAATTAACCCCAAAACTCATGTGGCATATCTGGGGAATATCGGCTATAGTCCAGACAATATAAAGAAATTTGATATCAGTGATAGAAACAATGTAAAATATGTAATGCAGAATAGTCACGGATCTCTTGGCTCCAATGGTCAACAATTTGTTTTTGACATAGATACTGAAAAAATATATTTTGCAGCCGGTGGCTCCGAAGGTTATGCAGTACAAGTTGTTAATCCCAATGATTTAACAAAAGAAGCATCATTATCTCTCGGGGCATATCCGAATTCAGTAGCGGGGGATGCGGCATATATCTATGGTGGAAGAGCGGCCTATTCAGAAAAAGATGATATTAAGGTCTATGATAGAAACTCAAAAATTTTAGTAAAGAGCTATACCTTACCAGATGAGGGAGATTTGCTAGCTAGAGGTATTTCGGTGGGGGATTATTTGTATGCCGTCTCGGGAAAATATCTGTATTCGCTAGGCAGATCAAATTCAGACGTTGTTAGATTATATGACTTTATTAATGAAAAGTCGTTTATTTTGCCCGATCTAACCGTAACAGCGCTAGTGATAAGCTCTCCTGATCCTACATCACCAAGTTTAACCAATTTGAATTTGGATTTTTGTCTAAAAAATATTGGCTTAAATACTTATTCGGAGAACACAAAAATAAAGTTTATTAATAATACGACTGGAAAAGAAATTGTAGGAACAGTAAAGGACTTTGATTCAGTTAGCTACTCTACTGAAAATATACCAAGAATTTCCCCAGTACAAAGTTGGTGTGGTATTTTTAATATTAAAAAGGACGGTGCTATAAAAAATGGTGTTTTGAAAGATAATGCACTAAATGAGATTAGTTTAACGATTGATCCTGATAATACTATTAGTGAATTAGATGAGACTAACAATGAATTGAAAAAAAATATAACAATTGGCGAGACGCAACCAGTTGATAAGCCAGATTTAGAGCTTAGTGATTTGCAGGTGGCGAGAGAAGGTGGTGTGAATTATTTGAAATTTATTTTTAAAAACAATGGAGTCGCTACCAAGGAAGGTCAGATAGTCAGTCTAAAAGCCTTAGACAAGACTACTGGCGACATTTATACATCTGGCTTCCCAAATAGTTTTACTGGAAGTAAAGAGGCGCTGTCTTCTTCTGCGTTATTAACAAAAAATCCGGCGCTGTACAATTTTACAGTCACTATTGATTACTTGCTATTAATTGATGAGAGTAATGAGAATAATAATGTTTTTGAAAAAACAATAACTTTGGGGAGCAACGATGATAAATGGTATAATATTCCAGGGAAGTATTATCAGTATAACAATCCTGGAACAACTCAAGCTAGGTTTGTAGGTACTTGTAATCAGGTTTGCGGTGATATTGGAAAAACTGCCTCCCCTCAATGTGTCGGTTGGTATGATAGTCCAACGTATTGCCGAAAAACAGGAACAGCCACTGAGCTTATGAGCGCTGGCAATGCATGTGACGAGAGTGAGATGATAAGTGATGTTGGGCTAGATTATTGTTGTTGTGTAGATAGTAGTCCTGCTGATGGAATAAACATAAGTAATGTGAATGTCCAGAAGATTTCAGACACATCCGCGAAAATTACTTGGGAGACAGATGTTTTGAGTAACACCTGGGTAATGTATGGTGAGACTTTGGAGTACGGGCAAGCGGTGCAAGTAGACGATGAAGTTTCAGTTAAATATCATAATGCTTACATTAGTTCTTTAAAAGCTGATAAAAAATATTATTATAAGCTAAGCAGTAGAAACGAATCTACCAATAAAAGAGCTGAGAAGACAGGAGAATTTTCTACAGCAGTCGATGTTATTAACTTTAGTAAAATCAATGTCCCAACATCGTTAATTAGACCGAATAAAGTGACGATAAATTGGAATACGGACGTGCCAACAAACAGTGAGGTGCATTACTGGAGCGTTGACAAAACTCAAGAAAATTGGAACTGGGATTTGATTGATAACTATTCATTGATTAGTCATGGGGTTGAATTAAAAGACCTTAAACCTTTTACCACTTACAAGTTTACGGTTTCAGGTCAAAAAACAAAAGGCGCATTCAAAAGCACTTCTGATGAGTTTACTTTTACAACCACGATTGACTCTAAGCAGACAGGAGGAACTGACGATAACTATAATAAAAACGCCAATCTCTTAAAAAATGAGCGTTTCGACGAAATTTTAACAGAATTAAAACAATTGCGCGATTTGGTAAAAGAACAGAATGCTAAGATTAAGTATTTGGAAAAACTTACGAGCGATTTGAAAGAAGTTTCCGAAGCAATGCAAACCGCCATCAATAATTTTATCACTTATGGTGTAGACCCCAATACGCAGAAACTGGGCGAAGGTGAAAGAGCAGCAGTGATATTTTCCTACAAAGCAGCCTTTAGTAAACTGCCAGAAACCGAAGCAGAACTCGCTGATGCTATCAAGATTGCTAGCGGACGTTGGCCAAGCACCACCAATGACAAAGCCGAAAAGAAAGCCAAGAATCAATTTGCCAAGATATACAAGCGAATTCCGGACATGAACAACGCCAATGACAATGCAGCCGTGACTGTGATGGCCTACGGGCTCAGGCAAAAAGCCGAAAACAGAAATCTAAACAGTGAAAAAAGTGGTATCAAAACATTTAAGGAGATCTATGGTCACAACCCAAGTACCACCGAAGACTGGAACATCATGCAGGCTATAACCTATTCTGGTTCCAGCCGTGGCGTAGACAGTGATGGAGATTTACTTACCGATGATAGAGAAAAAGCGCTTGGGACTGACCCAAAGAAAAAAGACACGGATGGTGATGGGTTTATGGATGGAGAGGAAGTAGCGAATGGGTATGATCCACTGAAGAAGTAGGTGCACAATTGTTTAATTGAAAAGAGCGATCTTTGCGATCGCTCTTTTTTTGTCTATTAAAACCTATTAAACATGATTATGATTTTTTTGATAGGAGGTCAGGCCTCGGCTCGGCTATCTCACTGTTTAGGATAAGAAAAAAAATATTTAGAAAAAAATTGTTATAAAAAAAATTTACTAAAAACGAAAAAAATGCTAAAATTATTGCAGAAAAGCTTAATTAAATTTTAATAATAACTTATTTATATGGACTTACAACTAAAACCGAATAAAAACGCTTTTATAATTTCCCGGGTGGCTACGCTTTTGCTACTATTAGTGTTTGTATTTATTGTAATTTTAATTTTAGGAATTTTATTTGAACTGGGAACTATTTTTTATATCTGTCTGCTTTTTGTTTTTTTGGGTCTTGGTTTTTTGCTTTATTATTTAGAATTGATAGTTTATAAAAAATTACTTTATATTTTTTATGATGATAGAATTGTTCAAAAAGGAGGAACTATTTTTTCTGATTATGAAAATGAGTTAAACATAAAAAATATTACTCATCTAAAAAAACGACTGCCATTTATAGAAAATAAAATATTTTCGACCGGACATATCGACATTGAATCGGCTGGCACAAGTGCGTCTGAAATTCATCTTTGTTCTCTTGTTGAGCATGAAAAATATTTTGGATTAATAACGGAGTTAATGGAAAAAAATGGTTTTAATTTGAGTAAAGAAGAATTAGCGTCAACGGAAAAACCAAACGGCCTAGGTGTATTTTTTGAAGTATTCAAAAGTTTTATGGT
The DNA here is from genome assembly GCA_038248465.1 of Patescibacteria group bacterium. GTDB lineage: Bacteria > Patescibacteriota > Patescibacteriia > Patescibacteriales > UBA12075 > JBBRXK01. The sequence goes on from JBBRXK010000033.1 coordinate 8,678, forward strand.
CGGGTTGTTTGTCGTTTTTTATAGTATTGTCAGTGTCATATACGATGATGACGGCAATAAAAATGAATATTTGTATGATAAGTTTGTGGCTTATTTTTTGCCAATTGTGACTTTGGCGATAATCGTTGTTTTTTTAATCCATATTTTTAAATATCTAGATCTAAGAAAACGTATCTACGAAATATATAAAGATGTGATTATATATCACGAAGGATTTTTGTCAAAGAATTATGCCTTGCTACCTTTTAGGAATTTAACAGATTCGTCATTGACCCAAAGCTTGGTAGACAAAATTTTCAATCTCTATGATATAAAAATTAGCTGTCAGGGGAGTGCGAACGAAATATTTTTCAAAAATATTCGCAACGGCAAAAACATGATTGAAAAATTGGACAGTTTGATTTTGGCCAAGAAGATCGTAGCTGAGGAGCAAACGATTTCCTTGAAGGAGCAGAGCGCTCTATCGCAAAACAACACAGGAAGATTGACTGACAGTAAAATAAATTTTGACACTACTTATGTGCGGGACTTGCAAATCGACTTCAAAAGAACTGTAAAATTTCCGCTGTTAATAGGCCTTTATTCTTTTGTTTCCATAATTATATTAGCAATCATTTATTTTATTGCAGGGTCCGTTTTTTCCAATTTATTAATTATCGGATTAATTATAGCTAGCATCTCTATATTCTTGGTTGTTTTGATTTTTATTTCTATGCTAAGCTCGATTATTGCTTATATAAAATACCGTTCAACCAAATTTTTGATAGAAGAAAAAAAAATTGGCTATAAATTTAA